>JAJPYV010000021.1 GCA_021204735.1 Prevotella sp. | reverse complement strand
GCAACGTGAATACCGATGCCGTGCTGAACTCCCAAAAACTGTATTTCTTCGCACAACTGCAAGGCTCTCTGTGGAAATTTAACTATATGTTGGGTGTTGGGGCAAGTTACAACAGGGTTTACCAGGAAGATATCGGTTTTGCCAAATGGACGTTCCGACCACAACTGTCTTTGAAGTACAGTCCTTCGAAGAACACCTCAATAAGATTATCGAGCAGACTGTCTGAAATAACACCATCACTGTCAGCCCTTAGTGACGTTAGACAGCAAGAAGACGATCTCACCGCAAACGACGGCAACCCATACCTGAAACCATGGTGGCAAAACTCAAATTCCCTGTCATTCGATTGGGACACACAGGTATTCTCCCTGAACTATTACGGCTCGCTTAGTTACTCATTCCACCCTATTTCATCATCGATATATCCTGAACTGCAGGATGACGGCTCATACATGATTATAACAAAGTCAGAGAACCAGAAGAACTTTTTGAAAAGCTACCAGGAGCTGGATTTCACACTCCACGCCATAAAAGACGTACTTGACCTGAAAGCCTACGGCTCATTCTCAACGTTCAGAAGTCATGGTATCAACTACCTGCATACCTACAACTATTGGCAATGGGGTTGCTCGGCAGAACTGATGTTGGGCAACTGGGATGTCAGTTACGAGTTCGGAACGGCAGACAGATCTCTTTGGGGAGAAAATATTTATGGTGGAGAGAACGGATCATCTCTCGCTGCCTCATACAAGTACAAAGGACTGGAAGTAGGACTTGGTGTAATGTTGTTGGGTTACGCTCAAGGTTTCGACTATTATAGCGAGTGCCTAAGCCAATATTACAAGAGTGTCGGTCACACTTACATCAAGAACAATGGCAACATGATTTATTTCAGCGTAGCTTACAAGTTCAGTTATGGGCGCAAGTACAACACAGGAAGCCGCAAGTTGTACAATAGTGATAACGACAACGGTGTAAAATAATAAAACAAAACAGACTTGCATCTATCACGCAAGCCTGCTCCATATAATAGAATTAATACAATCATTACTTCGAAGCATAAAACTCGAGCAAAGTATTTGAATTATCAGAACCGTAGGTACTGTCATAGAAAAGCTCAAGTTGGTCTCCATCCTGATAAACTCCTGCCAAATAGAAAGGAATGTCTATCATACCATTATAGTACACACCCAAAGTAGGGGTATAGAAAGATATATCCACCCTATGAGTATTGCCGTTGTAAGTCAGTTCATCGTAAGTAACTGAAACAGGGTAAACGTAATAATACAAATAGCCTGAAGATACATTATTGTATAGTATATATTTTGCCTTTATTGTCTTACTATCTGCATTCTCGATAGCCTCTTTCAAAGCATCATACCCAGTGATACATTTAGCAAGCACACGGCCTGGCACATTCTGTATCACAAAAGTAGAATCTGTGTAAATAACTGCGGATAACGAAGACACGGAATCTACCTTATTAGAACTTGTCGTGATGGTGTCGTTGTAGAAATAAATCTTGCCACCATAATAATAACCAGACAAAAGACTCGTGTAAATCTTGTAATCTTCTTCGCTCATATTGTTATTGCTGTCATCGTCACCCAAGCAGGAAAAAAGCGACAAAGACGCCGTGCAGCAAAGCACGATAACCATTAATTTTGATAATACTTTCATTTTATTTTGACTTTATTACTATTCCTAATATATATAACACCACATTACGTGAAACATTGCACGCAAATTGTGTTTTAACAGAATATTTCCGATATGAGTGGAAATGTCAATCGTTATGGCGCAGCAGGTTCATAAACTCTTGCCTGGTCTTCGCCTGATTGAATGCTCCACAGAAATCACTTGTAGTGGTTATAGCGTTCTGTTTCTCCACACCTCTCATCTGCATACATAGGTGCTGTGCCTCAATCACCACCATCACACCAAGTGGTTTCAATGTTTCCTGAATACATTCCTTTATCTGTAAAGTCATGCGCTCCTGCACTTGCAAACGATGACTGTAAATGTCAACCACACGGGCAATCTTGCTTAGTCCTGTTATGTACCCATTTGGAATATATGCCACGTGCACTTTTCCAAAAAAAGGAAGCAGATGATGTTCACAGAGAGAGAAGAAGTCGATGTCTTTTACAATAACCATTTGATTGTATTTCTCCTCAAACAAGGCATCGAGAAGAACCCTATGGGCATCCTGACCATATCCACGGGTAAAAATCTGCATGGCTTTCGCCACACGCATAGGTGTTTTCAACAGTCCATCACGCCCAGTGTCTTCTCCTAAAAGTTCTATTATCTTCTTGTAATGTGACGATAATTCGTCAAGACCTTCACGATATTCTGATTCGGGATTCATATTTAATAATTCACGATTCACACAAAATGTCACACTTAACGTGCCACATCAGTTTGCCACTGTTATTTTACCTTTCACTATGCAGGCATCATTGTAGCCCATAGCCTTGATATCTTTCAGTACGTTGTCTGCCTCTTGGTAGGTTTTGAAATTGCCAACACGACATATCCACCTTGGCGAATAAAAATGCACGTAGATGGGAAGCTCGGGGAATTTCGCTTTTACAGCACGCCCTATCTGTTCTGCATTATTCCTATCATCACGTGTGTTCCCACCTGAATACACCTGTACACGGTAACCAGTCATTGTAGTACTGTTACGCATGACCTTCTTGTCGGTATTCACGATACCTGACTCCGAAGATGATTGTTCTGGCTTGACAATGGCAACACTTTCTTTTCCTGTGTTGTCAGCAAACGTTTCATTGTTATTTGACCCCGTATTGCCTTTTTTCTTCTCTGGATTCACTGTTGCATTCTGCTGGGATTGTGTCTGTGTAGGCGAGGAAATCTCGAGTTTTGCGCTGTTTACCAATTCATCGATATCCTTGCTCTGATTGACAGTTACTACACCTTCCCCACTCTTTCTCGTCCTCAATACATCGAGGAACGACTGGGCACTAAGTTGCATGACAATTGTTAATACGAAAAATAACAGTGCGGCAAATCGTTTCATTTGTTACAATTTTATAGTTTTCAGAGCAATATAGATTTTACATTTATTCTCATGGAACGACAGGAGATAAACTATCTCCTGTCATATAAATATACGCTAAGCAACGTTACCAATTACCATGCGTTGACGATACCAAGGAAGTCAGCGGCTTTCAGGGATGCGCCACCTATAAGACCACCGTCAATATCAGGCTTAGAAAACAGTTCTGGAGCATTGCTTGCCTTACAACTGCCACCATAAAGGATAGATGTGTCGTCAGCCACTGCCTGTCCGTATCTGCCTGCGATAATACTGCGGATATAGGCCTGTATTTCCTCTGCCTGGTCTGAAGTTGCAGTCTTGCCTGTTCCTATAGCCCATATTGGCTCGTATGCTATGATAATATTCTTGAACTCCTCCTCAGAGAGGTTGAACACGCTACCCTCAAGTTCCATCTTCACTACATCATTTTGCTTGTTAGCCTCGCGCTCCTCAAGACTTTCACCAATGCAGAAGATTATCTTCAAACCATTTTTAAGTGCAAGAAGCACCTTCTCCTTCAATATTTCAGGTGTCTCGCCATAATAGCCACGACGCTCAGAGTGACCGAGGATAACGTATTGAGCACCCGTACTCTTAACCATCTCTGCTGAGACCTCGCCAGTGTAAGCACCTTTTTCCTTGTCAGCACAGTTTTCTGCACCAAGACCTACTACATTCTGATCAATCAATTGAGCAATACTTGCGAGATGAATGAAGGGTGTACAGATAACAACATCACAATTAGGCTTATTGTTCTTCAAAGTCTCATTAAGCTCCTTTGCGAGGGCGATACCGTCTTGCAGGTTCATGTTCATTTTCCAGTTACCTGCTACAATTTTCTTTCTCATTTTCTTTATTACCTTTTAAAAGTTGATATATCTTATTGGATTTTCTCTTATTCTTAAACCATATAGTGAAATGCCATGTTCGGTCTGCAATAGACAGCAATACCAACGGCAGGATATACCAGAGAAACACCTTAGACAATTTTCGCACCAGAGACATATTCGGTATACTTCCATACTCCGTGTTCTCAAGTTTTTCAGAGTTCATGTCGAGCTTTGGCAGATTATTACTGCTCCATTTTCCGAACACCACTCCGTTTTTTAGCAACAGCAATCCAGGATTGCTTCTTATCACCGTTTTCAGAGTTATCTCATCTGTAAGGTAGAAATCATATTCAGCCCCAGTAGTATCACGCCAGTATTGTATCGCCTTCTCCGTACTTGCTGTCAAAGCGTAAAACGGGTATCCATGAGCCTTACTATATTCATAAAGCATCTCTATGTCTCCGAATGTAGAGTCATCGGCATCCTCAAGATGTGGTGACACAAGAAGAAAAGAATAATCCTTGTAGTTGAGAACGCTGTCGGTGATATCCTCTCCGTAATCGAGCGTCTGTATAGAGAAGTCATGTATCGGGGGAATATATCCCTTCGATATTTGCACCGTCTTACTGTCAATAAATGTCCAAGTGGAATCAGGATAGTCGTCAAGGGTGAATTCCTTACGCACACCGTCTTTTTCCAATATGAAAGTTGTCTCAAACTGAGGTCCTTTCTCTCCTTCGGGTATCTCCATACCTGCTTTTATGTCAGCCCCGACATGGTATGGTCGGAAATCGAAAGGCGGTAAGGTGTACAAACTCCTACCTGCCGAAAACAAGATAAAGAACACGGTATATGCCACCACTATCGCCTGATTGGAACGACTTATGAAGCGTGGCATTGCCAATGGTCGAAAACAGAGCACTATGGAAGCAATCAAAAGAACTATATTCTTATAGAATGTCTCCCAATTGGTCAATACTAATGCATCTCCAAAACACCCGCAATCCTGTATCGGGTTGCCCACCGCCAACCATAATGTCAACGGTGTCATAACGCACATAAACAACAGTACTATTCGTGATACTAAACGTCGCCCTACCGCAAAGAGCACGAATACGCCCAAACTGAACTCCAATGCTCCGAGAAACACAGCGACAGCCACCGTGACATAACTCGGAATATACTGTGCTAAATGCACTACTTCAAGATAGTCCTCAATCTTGTAACTCGTACCGAGAGGGTCTATCGACTTCACGTAACCAGAGAAGATAAACGTTACGGCAACCACCAACCGGCATAGGTTGACAACTATTCCGAGTGTCAGTTTCTTAACGTTCATCACTCTGAGAGAGTTTTATCACACCAAATACAGAATAGTTGATAATATCCATATAGTTGGCGTCGACACCTTCCGAAACAATAGTTGCTCCACCGATGTCCTCAATCTCCTTCACGCGCTGTATTTTAGTCAAGATAAAATCTGTGTAACTGCTTACCCTCATCAATCTCCATGCCTCATCATAGTCATGGTTTTTTCTCAACATCAGTTTCAGCGCTTCATCAGCATGGCGGTCGTACATTGCCAATGCTTCTTCATTGGTGATGTCGGGAGCATCCACAAATCCTTTCTCAAGTTGTATGAGACCGATGAGACCATAGTTAATCAGTCCGATAAACTCTCCTCTAATCCCTTCGTCAACAAGAGCCTCGCCCTTAATCTCAATGCTCCTTATGCGTTTCGCCTTTATGAAAAGCTGGTCAGTTAACGATGAGGGACGTAATATCCTCCACGAAGGTCCATAATCGTGCAACTTCTTCTCGAAAAGGGAGCGGCATTCAGCCATCACATCCTTGAACTGTTCCTCTGTGTTTATTATGACATTTGACATAAAATCGGAAATTCAGATGCAAAGTTAATAATATTATCCGAGAAAAAAGTAAACTACTTTAATTTTATGTTTGTAATGCTATATATGCACAATGAGAAAAGAGTAAGCCGCAAAATGCTGCCCACTCTTTCCTCTTGTAATTATAATTTACTAATTAAATTATTTTCTCACAAGTTTGTTTCCTCTCTTAATATATAAACCCTGTTTTGGTTGACTGACAACACGTCCAGACAGGTCGTAGATTGTACTTTCTGCTTCATTACCATTGACTGTCAGACTGTTAATACCTGTGGTATTATCATCTGTCCAAGTATCATCTGGTCCATCATCAAAATCATCATCATCCTCATCATCACCAGTTGATTCGAGGTTCATATAGAACAGATAGTGTACACTTGCCTTTGTTATGGTATGTGTACCCGCATCAAGAATAGCACTTATCACATTACTTCCCGATGCAGCCGTAACTTTTTCTCCGTCTATTTTCACATCGGCTGTCGATCCGCTCTCAAACACGAGGATCAATTCCATCTGCTCTGTAATAGTGAAACTGACTTCAGTCTTTGATTCCATCTTCAGACAACAGTCGTAGTCTGTTCCATTTACAGTGGCTGTTCCATGTCCACCTTTGGTCGTATAGCTGCAATTAGAGAATGTATAGAAACTGCTTGATGGTGCTCCGTCCGTGAATACACACTCATAGCTGCCACTAACATCTACGTCTCCTCCTGTGTTTGTATTTCCGTTGCCAGTATTATCACTACCACTGTCATCAACACCGCCTTCGTTGTTACTGGTATAATCATCTTCGATAAAAAGACCAACGAGAGATGTCTTATAACTTGTTAAGGCAGATTTCAAGCCTGTGTTAACTTCATAGCTGCTATCATCAGTGCTGTTGGTGAAAGTCCACTGGAAGTCGCCATGCTGACAACGACCTGCGCCCAAATCACCTGTTACAACGGTTGGTACATTACTTGCATCATCAGGAGTGTAACTATACATAATATTTGTATCAGTATCAAAGTTGTTATAACAAGTAGAACCTTTCTTTGTGACTACCGACCCAGGTACAGTCTCATCAGCAGAACTTGCTTCGTAAGCGTCAAATTCTATATTGTTATCTGCGTAATACACAAGTTTGAAATTGCTTGATTTTTCAGCAAAAACATTACCGTATGCCTTTATCATACCGCCATCCTCACTGCTGAAAGTGCCACTACCAGAAGCTATATCAGAACCCTGCATGGAAATCAACATAGGTTTGTTGGTGTTTCGGAAATAGTTTCTGTCAACAAAAAGACTTGAACCCAAACAAGCTCCTACACCATATTTAGCGATACCATCATAGTAGTTGTTGTAAACGTGAGCAGAATAGTAGCGTGTACGAGGATGACGACTATCACTATGGTCAAACCAATTGTGATGATAAGTAATGTAATAATCGTAAGAATTCTCACTAAGCCCCAACAGACAGCACTTACCGTTATCCCAGAAATGGTTGTAAGAGAACGTTACATAATTAGATTTCTTACAGTCGAGAGAGCCATCTCCCTTAGCCTGATCTGCATCACCACCAGGATTGCCATAGAACATATCACAGTTGTGAACCCAAATATAATAGTTAGTCTGTTGCAGACCGACATCATCACCCTCATCACTGTTTGTATTCATGAAACCGAGGTTAGACAGCTCCGCAGAAGTAGTATTCTTGAGCCTTATACCCCATCCGTCACATGTAGCGTCATTACCTACACCCTCTATAGTAATACCTGGACAAACTTCTTTCTTGTTAAGGTCGATAACGATATCGCCCTTATCATTGTAGCTTGGGGTAGTAATCTGACCGATTAGCCTTATACAGAGAGGACGACTATCACATCCCTTCTTGAAACCATCAAGAATATTTTGAAAACCTTCCTCTGTCGTAACAGTTCCCTTACTACTCGTTGTAACATCAAGAGTAACAGCATCCTTGTTATTATCGGTAATATAAACCACAACAGCACCTGATTTCAGCGTACCATCCGCCTTATATGCACCAGGAACATATCCGTTAGAAAAAGCAAAACCTATCCTGTCTCTTGCCGTAACATTGAACGACGACGTCTCAGCGGCATCACTTGTCAACTCATTGCCACTTGCATCAACGGGAACAACCTTAAACTGATAAGTACCTTCTGACAAACCCAGTGCATCGGCACGACCGTATGAGCCATAATTTCTTACCAACGGACTGTCGAGCAGAACATATTCTCCACCAACAGCCCTGCAGTAAACATTGTAAGAGGATGCACCGCTATCCAATGTGAAAGTAACCCATCCTGTTTCCAACCAGCCTCCTACTTCCTGTATGGAAGTTGCTGACGCCAATAAAGCAACCATACAAGAGGCTGAAAATAAAATTCGTTTTAGATTCATGATTTATGATTTTGTTCTTTGTTATTAATTTATAACTGTTTATTGAATATCTCCCTGATTTATAAAAATCACTCTCCTATCTTCACCTTTATATATTTAATCTTCGCACATTCAACATCAAAGACGTTTTGAAGAGAGTCGCATTTCGCCTTCATCAGATTCACGGAACGGAGTTCTTCTATAGTAAGTTTTCCTGTATTTCTCAAAGAGTCAACATGGTTTTTCACAGCATTATACTCTCTGTTTGCCTGCTGCAGTGCCTTATCAGCGACCTCTACCGCATCCTGTGCACGTTTCAACTCTATCTTCTGATAAAGTTTTAATGCCGACTTACGAGTTTCAATAGCTTTTGGATAATTTATGCGAAGAGAATCTATGGATTTCAAAGCCTTCACATATTCACCACTATCAAATTCTGTTTGAGCCTCATCAAGGATTTTCTTCGCTTTTTTTTCAGGATTATTTCCACAACTCACAAAAAATATTAAAACCGTAATACAAATAACGGTCAAAATGGTAGCTACTTTCATATTCTTGTTTCGATATGGCGCAAATATAAACTTTTTTTTGAAATTTTACAAGAGGGCAACCTTTTTTTTCTTCGGACAAACTAAATTTTGTATTTTTGCAGGCATCTATTGACATAGTTAAACATGAAACGACTTACAAACAACGAACTGGCGAAACTTCTTGACAAGGACATTTTCCACAAGATTTCCGATGCTGCCGACACCTTGGGCATGGAATGCTATGTAGTGGGTGGATACGTACGTGACTTGTTTCTCGAAAGACCGTCAGCTGATATTGACATCGTTGTTGTAGGTAAAGGGATAAAGCTCGCTGAGGAGGTTAAAAACATTCTTGGTAAAAAAGCAAACATATCAGTATTCCACAATTTCGGTACTGCACAAGTAAAATACAAAAAACTTGAAGTAGAGTTCGTAGGTGCACGTCGTGAAAGTTACAATCGTAACTCACGTAAGCCAATTGTAGAGGACGGTACATTGGAAGACGACCAGAACCGTCGCGATTTCACAATAAACGCTCTTGCCGTGTGCCTTAATAAAGAGCGGTTCGGTGAACTTGTAGACCCGTTCTATGGTATTGAGGATCTTGAGGATGGAATAATCCGCACCCCTCTCGACCCAAACATCACATTCTCTGATGACCCTTTACGCATGATGAGGTGCATACGTTTTGCCTCACAACTCAACTTCAATATAGAAGAGGAAACATTCGACGCTCTTGAACAAAACGCCGACAGAATCAAGATTATTAGCTGTGAGAGAATTCACGAGGAGTTTAATAAAATCTTAATGACAAAGACCCCGAGCAGGGGATTAGTTGACTTA
The DNA here is from genome assembly GCA_021204735.1 of Prevotella sp. GTDB lineage: Bacteria > Bacteroidota > Bacteroidia > Bacteroidales > Bacteroidaceae > Prevotella. The sequence continues at coordinate 1,865 of JAJPYV010000021.1, read as the reverse complement.
TATCGCTGTGGTCTTCTAACACGTATATTGCCTGAACTTACTGCACTTGACATTATAGAAAAGCGTAACGGCAGAGCACACAAGAACAATTTCTACCATACATTGGAAGTTCTTGACAACATAAGCAAACAGTCGGACAACCTCTGGCTTCGCTGGGCGGCACTGTTGCACGACATTGGCAAGACAAAGACAAAACGATGGGACAACAATATCGGTTGGACGTTCCACAACCATAACTTCACAGGAGCAAAAATGGTGTCAGACATTTTCAGACGACTGAAATTGCCATTGGATACAAAGATGAAGTATGTGCAGAAACTCGTCAACCTACACATGCGCCCCATTACTATTGCTGATGAAGAGGTAACCGACAGTGCCGTACGCCGCCTACTTAACGATGCCGGTGATGACATCGACGACCTGATGCTGCTCTGTGAGGCAGACATAACAAGCAAAAACGAAGTAAGAAAACGCCAGTTCCTCGATAATTTCCAGACAGTGCGCAAAAAATTGGCTGATTTAAAAGTAAAAGACTATAAACGTCTCTTCCAGCCTTGTATCGATGGTACGGAAATAATGGAATTGTTCCACTTGCAACCGTCAAAAGAAGTAGGGGAACTTAAACAAACGTTAAAAAACGCTGTATTGGATAATCAGGTGCCTAACGAGCGTGAACCGCTTATGAAATTGCTTGTAGAAAAAGCAAAAGATATGGGACTAATGGTAGATAATGTATAATAATCTACTACACAGTAATTTTTCTACACAATTTTAGTTAAAACTAAATAATTATCATTTATAAGCGCATATTATTACAATAATAATATGTACATTTGCAGTCCGAAAACTATATAAATAAAAAAAGTTTTCATTTAACGGTAAAGTTTTTTGAACTGTGGTGAATAAATTAAGAAATTATTAATATTTTGATAAATAGGTATGAAAAAGAGCAGAATTTTATTATTAGCAGCTGCGGCTGTGGTTTTGTCATCTTGCAGTAACAGCGGTGGACTTAGCTCAGACAACGGGTTTGCCGTAAGGACAGCCAAGACGCAGAAAGCGGATTTACAGTCATCATATCCTGCCACAATCACTGGTGTACAGGATGTTGAGATCCGCCCGAAAATTTCAGGATTTATCACTAAGATATGCGTTAGTGAAGGTCAGGTAATAAAACAGGGACAACTGATGTTCGTTATAGATAATGTAACTTACGAAGCTGCAGTCCGCCAGACTAAAGCTGCCGTTGCTGCAGCCGAAGCACAACTCAACACTGCAAAACTGACCTACGAGAACAGTCAGAAATTGTTTGAGAACAACGTAATAGGTTCTTACGAACTGCAATCTGCCAAGAACTCATACGATTCTGCAGAGGCTGCCTTGGCACAGGCACAGGCTAATTACGTATCTGCAAAACAAAACCTTGACTTCTGCTACATCACCAGTCCTGTCAATGGCGTTGTTGGAGACCTGCCTTACAAGGTAGGTGCATTGGTAAGTTCTTCCAACGAAGACCCGCTCACCACGGTTTCCGACATTGAGACAATGGAAGTTTACTTCTCAATGACAGAAAAAGACCTTCTCAATCTGACAAGGGAAAGTGGCGGTATCCATGCTGCCATAAACGATTACCCTGCAGTACAGTTGCAACTTGCCGACGGTACTATCTACGACCATGAGGGAAAGGTATCTACCATCAGTGGTGTTATAGATCAGACAATGGGTTCAGTACTCGTAAAAGCAATCTTCGCCAACCCCGACCACTTATTGAAAAGCGGAGGTTCAGGAAGTATTCTCGTTCCTTACACACTTGAAAATGCCATCATCATTCCACAGGCTGCAGTAGCACAGGTGCAAGACCAGTA
>JAJPYV010000345.1 GCA_021204735.1 Prevotella sp. | reverse complement strand
TTGTCTAATGTGTCTACTACCATAATATTAAAATTTAATTAGTTATTGAACTTTGTTACCTAATATATACATTCCTTGTGAGACAACGTTTCCGTCACGGTCTTTCTCCGTATATTTACCGTCACGCACACCGTCTTTGTACGTCCCCTCAAATCGGTTGCCGTCTTTGTCAACCTCAATGGCATTGCCGTTGCGCTCGCCATTTTTATATTCGCCTCTGAACTTACTGCCATCGGCAAAATGAATTATGAACTCTCCGTCAAACTGTCCGTTCTTGAAATTTCCCTCAAAGACATCACCTTGTTTTTTTGTCAACTTGCCATGTCCATTCTGCATGTCGGCTTTCCAATATCCGTTATAGACATCTCCGTTTTTCCATACAAGCACTCCATGACCATCTTTGTCGCCTTCCGTGAAATGCCCCGTATATCGGTCACCATTGGCAAAGGTGAATATTCCTTCTCCAGTACGCTTTCCCCTTACATAGTCTCCTTCGTATAGGTCTCCATTCTGAAACTTGTATATCCCCTTTCCGTTCTGAACGTCATCAAGCCAGTCGCCCGTATAGACATCTCCATCGGAATAGTGGTTCGTACCCTTGCCTGAACGCATGTTATTCAACCACGAACCATCGTAAGTAGTGCCATCCGCCCAGTCAAAAATGCCTTTTCCGCTTTTCTTGTCATTTTTCCATTCACCTTCGTAATAGGCACCACCGCTATATGTGTACTTTCCATTGCCGTTACGGTTGTCATGATACCACTCTCCATCATACACGTCACCGTTGTAATAATACATCACTCCGTGCCCTTGTTGGTAGTCACGAAACCACAGCCCTACGTATTTATTGTCATTGATGAAATAATACGTTCCTCTTCCGTGCTGCTGGTCCTGAAACCATTCGCCTTCGTATTTTTCTCCATCAGAGAAAATATATACTCCATATCCCTGACGTTTCCCTTTCAAATACTCGCCTTCGTATATATCTCCGTTTTTATAAACGGTCCTGCCTTTTCCATTTGGCTTCCCTGACAGCATTTCTCCTTGATAAGTGCCTCCATCTTTTGTCTCACATGAGCCTAAAATTATTTTCTGGGCAGAACATACCAATGGAAATAACAACGTGGCAATCAGCAATATATAGTGTTTCACTATTTGTTCATTTTATTTTAACCACCAAAATTAGTAAAAAAACAGCACACCGACAAACTATTTGAAAAAAAATGATTTTTTATTGAGTTTTATTAGTATCTTTTTATACGACTTATTTCTACTTTTATTGCAAATTTTTACTCTTTTGTCGTTTTTTTTCGTATTTTTGCTGCATGTATAGTTTATCGGACTAATATTAATAATAAAAACTGATTTTTATGAGATTTGTAGGTATCATCCCAGCTCGCTTTTCCTCCACTCGTTTTCCAGGAAAACCATTGGCTATATTGGGCGGCAAACCTGTTATTCAGAGGGTTTATGAACAGGTAGCTCAGGTGCTTAACGATGTTTATGTAGCAACTGACGACGATAGAATTTACTCTACCGTAAATGAATTTGGCGGTAATGTTATAATGACATCACCTGACCATAAAAGTGGTACTGACCGTGTCGAGGAGGCTGTAAGTAAGACAGGCATGACTTTTGATGTTGTTATCAACATCCAAGGCGATGAACCGTTTATCAATAAGTCGCAAATCGAAACTATTTGCAAATGTTTCGATGATCCTCAGACTATGATTGCCACTCTCGGACGGCCATTTACTGAAAAGGATTCTATAAATGATCTTGAAAATCCCAACTCTCCGAAAATAGTCTGCGACAACAATGGTTTCGCTATGTATTTCAGTCGTAGCGTGATTCCATACCTCCGCAACGTGGAGAAATACCTGTGGATTGGCAATTTCAACTTCCTTAAGCATATCGGATTATATGCTTACAGAACAAACGTCTTGTCGGAAATAACAAAATTGCCGCAATCGTCTCTTGAATTGGCTGAAAGCCTTGAACAACTGCGCTGGCTCCAGAATGGCTATAAGATTAAAGTGGGTTTGACTTCAATTGAGACTATTGGTATCGATACTCCTGAGGACTTGCAAAAGGCGGAACTATTCCTCAACGGTATGCACGATGATTTCTTCATGTAACTAAATCAACATCATTATCACAGAAACTACTGTTACTGTCATAGTGAAGTAACGGAATCCTTTTTCGGGGAGTTTCTTTACTAATCGAACGCCTATCAATGCTCCGACAAGTACAAACGGGATTGTGCATGCGTCCAATAACAATGTGGTGGTGGTGATGTTCTCCCATACATAAATCTGCAACGGTATTTTCAGATAATTCACCACTAAGAAAAACCATGCGTTAGTGCCGACAAAATTGTATTTAGGCATCTTTACTGACAATAGGTATATTGCCATCACGGGTCCTGCGGCATTGCCTATCATAGTGGTAAATCCGCCTACCAACCCGAATATCGGTCCGTACCACCAACAGTGGGAGTATTTGTTCTCTTTCCCTCTCAACTCTGACCATAACATTACTATCAATACGAGTAAAAGGCAACCTCCCATCAGATGTTTGAATTGTGACGCTGGTATGAACCTGTCCACAATTATAGCTACCGCAAAACCTGCTATCGCAGTGGGCAGCAGTTTTAGCACGTATCTCCACTCTGCTACCCTTCGGTAATACAACACTGCCATAAGGTCGGCAAAACAGAGTATCGGAAGTATAATTCCTGTGGACGGCTTCGCTCCGAATGTAATTGCCATTAATGGTACTGCCAACAGTGTAATTCCCTGTATGCCGCTTTTCGACATCCCTATCAGCAATGCCGTGAAAAATAGTATTCCCCAATCTGAAAGTGAACCTATCAATTCCATATTTCAAACAGTTTTATCTATTTTTAAAAGAATACGAATACTATGGAGGAATACAACTCTATCGCAAAAATATAAACAATAAGAAGTGGTACAAACGTACTTATCCCTTCGCATAAATTTCTGAATACACTCTCGATATTTACATACTCTCCACTTACTATGCCATAGCTAACAGAAATAACAACAATGATAAATGCCAACATTGGTATCAAACCGCTCATAAATGTACTTGGAAATAATCTGCCTGTAACTCCAAGTAATATCGCATGGGGCACAAATGTCAACAGAAATGTTATTATTCCAAAAATTATTATCTCACCCAATACGGTCAACAGGGCATGCCGCTGACGATAGGGCATCTGCCATTCACATTTACATAATGACCTTATTGCATTTAACAAACCACTGCCTTTGAATGTTCCCCACGCTATGGAAAGCAACAACAGCCACGCCAACAAGGGTGTCAAAAGATTCTCTGTAAAACTGCCGAAAAACCATCTTATGCCCTCACTGCTCAACATTGACTTTACATGCATGGCTGGAGATATAGAGTTGATTATCCATGAACATAGTATCAACACTATCTCCATTATTGCCAAAACTGCCGAGACGTAACCATATATTTTCTTTCCTATGTGCATCTAATATAATAAGGTATGAGTCTTCTTTTTATCTATAATTTAATCAAATAATATTAATTATCATCTGGTATCAGGTTGTCGGCATCAATGATATGCAATTCGATGGCTTTCGTTACTAATCGTGTTGCATTTACACTTATCCCTCCATTACCATCAGCAAACAATTTGCGGACAAGGTCATTCTGTCTCTTCTCCAAACTCTTCACACCAAATGGCATTCCTCGCAGTCCGGTTATCTGCTCTTTGGTATATCCCAACGCCAAATGGCGCAGGAAACGCTCGTCATATTCGTCAATCTCGTAATTCACAAGGGCTTCCTGACGCATTATCTGACTGTTTACACTCTTCTTGAACCTGTTTATTATCTTTTCAAGTATTGGTTGGTTGAAAACATATTTCTTACCACTCATAACACTTGCTATGTCACCACGGGTCAACAACTCTCCGCTTTTAAGGATTATTCCGTCGCAACCTGCATCTAAGGCATCTACCCACAACTTCTCATTCAATATCTCACCTGTAAAAATCAGAACTTTTATATTTGGGTGCATTTCCTTCGTCTGACGGCATATCTCAACCCCTACCATCGTTGAACCGCCAAGCCCTAAATCAAGCAATACTAATTCCGGCAACTGTTGTTTCAACAATCGCCAATATGCCACTTCATTTTCTGCCGTCCCGATTATCTCTGCTTCCGGGATGTCATTCTTGAAAATTCCTTCTGTACCTTTCAACTCCAATGGTACATCCTCTACTATTATAACTTTGAACTTATCCATATTTCTTTGTTTTTCAACATATCTAAATTCTCTATTTTAATTAATATTCTAATCTGAAATCTTGCCTGGCAAAACAATGTGCATTTCTACTCCTCCACTCTCATTTGGCTCTGCCGTTATTCCGCAACCATGAAGATTGGAAAGCTCTCCATTCTCCCTCACTATCTGACGGCAAATCAAAAATGGAATATTGTCAACGGTCGGCATAAAGAGGTTTTGGCACTGTTCTTTCGCCTTATGCATATTCCGACAATGAACGTTGAAAACAATATATTTGTTGTCTTTCCGTGACACTGAAATGTCATGTCTGCTTATCCCACATTGTTTTTTGATAATGTCAAATAGGTATGTCAATAACACCTTATCTCCCTGCACATATCCGTCAATCTCATAATACTCCTTCAAAGGTAACAACTTACATTCAAATGCTACTGACTCTAACTGTCCCAGGTACTGCTGACTCAATATGGAATACAATTCCTTATAATATGTCACCACCTCACTTATAGCATGAATGTTATCATCAGGATTTTCAACTAATTGTTTAATTCTCGATGGATAGTACATTGTCTCATGCTTCAATGTACTCAAGCAATTATCTATTACATTATTGCACACGTACAATTTCTCATCCTCATAACGCATTCTACTGAGTTCATCTTCTGCAAGTTCTATATTCAAATGCTGGGTCTTTCTCAAATCTATTGAACGTTGCAGGGCGTTCTGTATCTGACTGATTATGTTTTTCAGTGTTTCAGGATATTTACGTGTATCGACAGTTGCTATGGCATCCAACTTTTGTTCATCGGCAGTGTCCGAAAGCAGAATTTTGTTGATATTGCCCACTTGTTCCATACAAAACCTAAAAAACAATATGTGCCTGTAATATGAGAAATAATACACGATTATTATAGTTATGAACAGCAAAATCAACAATACTATGGCTATATACTTGTTGGCACTCGATCGCTGCATCATCTGGCAATAATCTGCTAATCCCTTGTCTGCGGATTTTTCCTTGAACAACTGGGTGTACACCTTATTATTATATTGATATAAATTCCACTTGTGCAAGGCAAGGGCTGCCACTGCACTTTCATTTCGTATGTCAAGTATTATATCATAGTCGATCGAAACTCCAGTCCTAAACCATTCTATCTCGGCTGGCAACTCCGAACCGTCTCCTTTCTTAACCATAAATTGCTCACTTCCTGGCTCTATGATGGCATAATACTCATTGAGATATTTTATCACAGAGTCGGTATATTCTAATGTCCTTGAATATGCGCCGTTTACATTGCAATAATATGCGGAATCTGCGTATGTTCCTGCCTTAACGAGGTATTCTGATTTTATAGTTTCATTCACCAATTCCAAACTGTCTTTTGCATTGTTCGCAAACGATAAGGCGAACATATTGAAAATCGCAGTAATCAATACCAATGTACGCAAAACTCCCTTTGGAAGACGGAAATAAAACCTGCTGCCTTTGCCCTTCTCACTTTCTGCAAACAGTCCGCACACGTTGAATATCTGACTGTACTTGCGGTATTTGTCCATTATACCCTTACAATTCATTAACCCAAAACCGTGACCGTTGTAGACCTTGTGCTCAAAAATGCCTGACAGTTCTTCTTTAGTCATTCCTACGCCTGTGTCCTTTACGGATACCTCAACATATTCTTCTCTCTGCTCGGCACTAAGCGTTACCGTTCCTCCCCTTGGAGTGAACTTCCTCGCATTGTCGGCAAGTGTATTCAACATGAACAGGGTTAGTATTTTGTCTGCTTTTACTACGGCATCTGTAGGGACTACATCCAACGATACTCCTTTCAACTGGAACGAAATGGCTGACTTTGCCAACGTTTCAAAGAGTTCTCCCAAACTGAAACTCTCGATATGTAGGCTCAATTGTCCTTGCTGCAACTGTATCCAATAGGTCAATACATCGTTATAATTATTTATCTGGTCGGTCAGCTCCGCCACATATTTATATCGTTTACTGCGTTTTTCCTCTGGTTCTTCGGCTTTCTCCAACTGTTTTACCTCATTGCTTATTCTGTCTATATATGGCATAACATTATTGGCAAGAAAGATTTTTGCCTTGTTGTCAACAAATCGCTTTTTGCCGTCCTCCACATGTAACGCCATTATGGATAACGCCTCATTTATTTCCTCATGTCTTTCGTATAGTTTGTTGGTATTTTCCTCATTTACACTCTCCCACTGGCGCAATGGTTTTAACAGGTTATCTATGGTTTGCCCTTTGTCTTTTCTGCGTCTCAAATACCTGAATATGAAAAACAGCCCGATTACTATGATTATCAAAAATATAATCGTGGCAATTAGAATGTTCAACTGTCTTGAAATACGCTCTAACTGACTGGCTCGTGCTTCCAATTGTCTGTCTTGCCTTGTCTCTTCTTGCAAGTCTAAATATTTGTTTCTGTTTATATCACTGTTGTTTTTGTCATCCAATGCGGAATAAACAAGGCTTAAATATTCCCTAAGACTTGCCACCAAATCGGGTGCTTGCTCTATCGTCTTGTCTCCCAAAGCGTATTCAAGGCATATCAGGGATGATGTGTAATCACCTAATTCCCAATAACATAACGCTAATGTGCGGTGCGCCCCTGCTATCTGATATACGTCTCCATATTCTGTAAAGAGGTCTAATGATTTTTGTGCTAAATAACCTGCCAACAAACTGTCTGGCATCTGGTCTTGGTTGATATAGCCAATCACCAATGGATTGTTTTTCAACAACAGGTTTCTTTCGCTCTCCACAACAAGATGTACGCTCATCGCCTGCATGGAATTTGCCTCCCAATAAATGGAATTTACCTGCCTTGCCAATAAATAGCATTTTATCAAATGCTCAAACTCAATCTGACTTGTTTCTTCCTGACTTTTGTCTAATATTACACCACCACTTCCCACATAGTATAGATAATTGAGATACTGTGCGGTGTCTTGCAATATCTCTCCGTATGGGTCAATTTCATCAAATGCCTCTACCGATTGTGTTTCTAAACCTACATAATAATAATATGTGGAATTTACAATAGCAAATTCTGACTTTGCGTATATAAATCTTTTTCGCAAATGGTCTGAAAGAGATGACGACTCTTCTTCTATCCTCTTTATCCTCGTCGCAGCTTTCTCTCGATAGTCGTAAAACATCTTGTTCCTCGACTTTCTTTGGCATAATCTCATATTTTGTATATCGGCAACCAACAACTCAAGTTGGTTGTCTGTTGACATATAAACACTATCAAGCAATTCCGCTGCTTTGGCATACTCCATTCTTGCAATATGCACAAAGGCAAGGTTGTTGTACGCCTCTGCTCTGCCCGACAGATAATTGCCTGCCGACAATAAGGCTTTATTTGCGTAAAAAGCTGTGGAGTCTAAATCTTTATAATGAAATGTATAGGACAAATAATTCAACTTGTCCACTTCCTGATCAATATGCCCTGAAGTGCAAGCTGAAAAAAAGAAAAGGCTCAATATGTATAGAGCACATATTGAGCCTTTGTTATAATTAACCGCGAGCCTTGGCAACGTAACCTAAAGCTTCTTTACACTTGTCTGTTACAGCCTGCCAGTCTCCTGCTGCTACTACATCCTTCGGGAACAGCTTACTGCCCATACCTACACAGTAAACGCCTGCCTTGAACCATGATGTGATGTTCTCCTCGTCAGGTGATACACCGCCGGTTACCATCAACTTTGACCATGGCATCGGTGCCATCAAGCCCTTAACCAACTTCGGACCAAGTACATCGCCTGGGAATACCTTGCAAAGATCACAGCCTACTTCCTGTGCGAAACCAATCTCTGATACGCTTCCACAACCTGGTGTGTATGCTACAAGACGACGGTTGCAAACCTTAGCAATCTCTGGATTGAACAATGGACCTACTACGAAGCATGCACCTAACTGGATGTAAAGTGATGCTGTTGCTGGATCTACTACTGAACCTACACCCATTGCCAACTCTGGGCACTCCTTAGCTGCGAATTTAACAACTTCACCAAATACTTCGTGTGCGAAGTCACCACGGTTTGTGAACTCAAATGCACGTACACCACCATCATAGCATGCCTTCACAACTTTCTTTGCAATCTCTGGATCCTTGTGATAGAAAACAGGTACCATGCCGGTTGAACCAATCTTGTTCAATACCGCAATCTTATCAAATTTTGCCATCTTTCCTGATTTTTTCTTGTTCTTTGTTTATCTCTGTACACGACCGCTAGCGTCACCACCAGCCAATGTCTCAACTTCCTCTTTTGATACGAGGTTGAAGTCTCCGAATATTGTATGTTTCAATGCGGATGCTGCTACTGCAAACTCAAGAGCCTCGCCTTGATTTGGCTTTGTCAGCAATCCATGAATAATACCACCAGAGAATGAGTCACCACCACCTACACGGTCAATGATAGGATTGATGTCGTAACGCTTTGACTCATAGAACTCCTCACCGTTGTAAATCATTGCCTTCCAACCGTTGTGGGTTGCGGAGAATGACTCACGCAATGTGGAAATGACATACTTGAATCCAAATTCCTTTGCCATTGCCTTGAAAATTCCTTTGTAACCTTCTGCATCTGTCTTTCCGCCCTGTACGTCTGCGTCTGGCTTGAAACCGAGGCAAAGTTCTGCATCTTCCTCATTGCCAATACATACGTCTACATACTTCATCAAAGGCTTCATAATTGACTGTGCCTTCTCTTTTGTCCACAGCTTCTTGCGGAAGTTAAGGTCAACACTTACTGTTACATTATGTCTCTTTGCTGCCTCACATGCCAAGAGCGTGAGCTCTGCTGCCTTGTCACTGATGGCTGGTGTAATACCACTCCAGTGGAACCAGTCTGCACCTTCCATGATAGCATCAAAATCGAAATCTGAAGGATCAGCCTCTGCGATAGAACTGTGTGCACGGTCATAAATAACCTTTGATGGACGCATACTTGCACCTGTCTCAAGGAAATAAATTCCTAAACGGTCACCACCACGTGCGATGTAATTGGTGTTTACACCATAACGACGCAATGCGTTAACTGCACACTGTCCAATCTCGTGCTTTGGAACTTTCGTTACGAAAATTGCCTCATGGCCATAATTTGCGGCACTGATTGCTACATTTGCCTCACCACCACCGTAAATCACGTCAAGTACATCACTCTGAACAAACCTCTTCCCATTTGGAGAAGATAGACGAAGCATAATCTCGCCTAATGTTACAACTTTTGCCATTTCTTTAAATTTTTAAGTTTTTGAATGTTTAATAGAATTAGATTTGTTTTTCTGTTCACAAAGTTAATATTTTAATTGACACAAAACAAATAAAACAACAAAAAAATTGTGTTTTTCTCAAAAATAACACTGTGTTTTTACACATTTCAGTTTTTTATTACTATCTTTGCATGAATACTATATGCCTTTGTTTGAAATCAATCCCTCTTTGATTGTCTTACTCTTTAAGGTGTATAAACAATCTCTCTTAACTCCGTGTTAAGTGAAGCGGACAAAATACTTATGAACGAACGAATCAGAATTAAAGACATCGCCGAAAAGTCGGGCGTCTCTGTAGGTACCGTCGACCGTATCCTGCATAACAGGCCTAACGTTTCAAAAACTGCGAGAGAAAAGGTGGAGGCTGTTTTGAAAAGCATCAACTACCAACCTAATATGTATGCAAGTGCTCTCGCTTACAATAAGTCATACAACTTCTTTTGCATAATTCCTCAATATGAGTCTGAGGCATATTGGGAAGAAATTGAGGAGGGTATGGTTAAATCAAGCGAGAACAGACGTGATTTCCATATTCACGCTGAAATTCTCAAATATAAACGTTTCGATGCCGATGCGTTCCGAAAGGTTTGCGACAAATGTCTTGATAGCAACCCGAATGGCGTGGTATTGGTACCAAGTGATTTGGAGGAAACAAAAAATTTCACTGATAAACTGCATGCACGTGATATCCCGTTCGTTCTACTTGACTCTTACATTCCCGAATTGCAACCTCTGTCGTTCTATGGTCAGGATTCTTTTTGCAGCGGTTATTTTTCCGCGAAGATCCTTATGCTGATTGCCTCCGGGGATAAGGAGATTTGCCTGATGAGACAGACAAAAAACGGGAAATTGGCAAGTAAACAACAGGAAAATCGTGAGGTTGGATTCAAGCATTATATGCAAGATCATTTCCCCTCGATAAAAATTAAAATCCTCGACTTGCCTCTTGATAAAAATAAAAAGGATTACGACATTATAATGGATAAATTCTTTAGTCAGAATACTAACATACACAATTGCGTAACCTTATGCTCTAAAGCGTTCCTCGTGGGTGAGTATTTATTACGGACTAATAGGCGTAACGTGCAGATTATGGGCTATGACATGATTGGACGCAACGCTAAATGCCTTCGCTTAGGATCAATGTCTTTCTTAATTGCTCAACACGCTTACATGCAGGGCTTTAATTGCATAGACACTCTCTTCCGTGCTATCGTACTCAAGAAAAAGGTCGCTCCTATCAATTATATGCCTATCGAACTGCTTACAAAAGAGAACGCTGACTTTTACCGAAGAACACAATTATAATTATAACTATTAAAACAAATTCATTATGGAACAAGTTTCTTTTATAAAAATCAATCCGGCTGACTCCGTGGTTGTTTGTCTTAGAAACCACTCAAAAGGTGAGACTATTACAGTCGATGGTAATGTTATCACTATCTTGCAGGACACGCCTGCCGGACATAAGGTCATTATCCGCGACACGCCTGCCGGTGAGAATGTTATCAAATATGGCTATCCTATCGGTCATGCAAAAGAGGATTTAAAGGCTGGTCAGTGGGTTAACGAAAATAACCTGAAAACTAACCTATCCGGTACTCTTTCTTACGAATATAAGCCTGTTAATGAGGAGTTGCAGATTGCCAACGATAACCTCACATTCAATGGTTATGTACGCAAGAATGGTGAGGTTGGTATCAGAAACGAGGTGTGGGTTGTTCCTACCGTGGGTTGCGTTAACGGTATCGCAGAGAACCTTGCCAACAGATTGGAAAAGGAGACTAAACTTGAGGGTATCGATGCTGTTCATGCATGGCACCACAACTATGGTTGCTCTCAGTTGAGTGAGGATCATGAGAACACAAAGAAAATTCTCCGTGACATCGTGCTTCATCCGAATGCCGGTGCCGTCCTCGTATTGAGCCTCGGCTGCGAGAATAACCAGCCTGACGTGTTCGAGCAACTGCTCGGTGACTACGACAAGGACCGTATCAAGTTCCTGATCGTGCAGAACGTGCAGGGTGATGAGGTTGAGGAAGGT
>JAJPYV010000202.1:7379-11926 GCA_021204735.1 Prevotella sp. | reverse complement strand
TATATTCCATCAAGTCAAGACCAAGTTGTACACCACAGTCTTTGTTGAAGTTCTTCTTATTGACATAGAGCTTTGCTCCTTTCTTCATCAGAATGGATTTTTTGTAGAGGTAGTCAACGTATGCCGTATAATCATCATTGAACTTTGTTTCTATTGTCTCGTAGAATTTAGGCAAATATTCCTTACTTACATTCTCTTTGTAGTTTTTCAACAGAGCAGCGAATATCTCTTTATCAACAGTTTCGTCCCATTGGTCGCTGTTGTCATCAAATTGTACATATTGCTTTGATGGATTGTCAGAAGATCCCTTTACATTCATGCCATTGTTGACTCTCATTGCACGAGTAACCAATTCGTTGGAGTTGCGGAATGTCTCGTTCCAGAAATACAATGCACGTACTCGGTCGAATCTCTGCTCATAAAGACTTGCGAGTTTGTCAAAATCGAGCTTGTCTTTTAAGAAGCCTGTTAAGTCTTGCCACTCACGGATACGTTTTTCAAACTCTTTCTTCTGTGATATGATACCTATTGAGTCAATACATTTGTTCATACCGATAGCATTTTTCCAGTAGTTGGAACTCTGAGCGAACTTAGAGTCATACTTAATACGTATAGCTTGGTCTGCCCTCATGTAGCGTAACATTATATCCTGTTTCACTCCTCTTACTTGGATACGTGCGGCATGAGTAGCATCACGCATTTCCTTGATACCGTATGATGACAGGTAGCGTTCCGTGCTCCCAGGATAACCCACTGTCATGGCAAAGTCTCCGTCCTTGTAACCTTGTATGGAAACTGGAGCCCATACCTCAGGGTGGTAAGGTACATTGTTTTCTGAATATTCAGCAGGTCCGTTTGTCTCTGGGTCAGCATATATGCGGAACACACTGAAATCGCATGTCTGGCGGGGCCACATCCAGTTGTCTGTCTCACCGCCAAACTTGCCCATCGATTTTGGTATGGTGAAAACGAGACGTAAATCAGTGAATGTTCTGTATGTTGTGGCGTAATATTGATTACCTTCATAGTAAGGGTCAATCTCAACGTGCAGCGTCTTGTCGTAATTTCTGACAGAGTCGGTCATAGCTGATGCCAATGAGTCAATCAATTCACTTTGCTCCTCACCATGGCGGTTATCTATGCCAAGAGACTGCAATTTATCGGTAACATCCTTTTGTTCTATCATAAAACTGACAAACATGTCTTTGTTAGGCAACTCCTCCTCAAAACTGTTGGCGAAAAAACCATTGAGCATATAGTCGTGCTCTACGGTGGAATGACTTCTTATCGACTCGAATCCACAGTGGTGGTTGGTGAACACCAGTCCGTCTGGTGATACGACAACACCTGAGCAATAGCCACTGAAAAGAACTACGGAGTTCTTGATTGCGTCATTGCTACTGTAAATATTGTCGTAGGGTAGATTGAAACCGTAGGTTGTCATTTGGTCGTACACGGCTTGCGGCAGGTTGTACATAGTCCACATCCCCTCGTCTGCATTCGCCAAGGGTGCAATACCAACTATGGCGGATAGTAATAATGTTCTTGCTTTCATAAAGTTTTTTAATTGTATGTATATGCTTATTTCCTGAAATATTTCCCGATTATTGGCAGTCCGCTAAGTGGAAAATCACGTTTCACTATTATTGCGGCAAATACTAAGATAAGTATTGTGTTTGTGCAAAGAGACCACCAGATTGGCAGCAGCTTATTACAATAAGTTATGCCAACAAAAAGTACAATAGCTATGACAACATAGATAAGGATTTCTTTCAGTGGGTAATTGATTGGGTATTTCTTTTGTCCCACGAAATATGAGAGAATCATTGACGTGGCATATCCAGCAAAACCAGCCCATGCACAGGCTATATAGCCATAACGTGGAACGAAAACCACATTGGTGATTACCAATACAGCACAACCTATTCCCGAGAAGCACGCTCCCCAAATTGTCTTGTCAATCAATTTGTACCAGAATGAGAGGTTGAAATATATGCCCATCATTATCTCTGCTGCCATGACAATAGGTACTACACGAAGTCCTGCCCAATAGTCTCGCCCTATCAGATAGCGCAGGATGTCCATATAGCCCATTACCACAAGAAATGCCAAAAGAGTAAACACCACGAAATATTTCATTGCAGTGGCGTATGTCTGGCGATTGTCTTTTTCTTTTGCCTTACCGAATACAAACGGTTCGTAGGCATATCTGAAAGCTTGTGTTATCATCGCCATGATCATTGCAATCTTGCTCGCCGCACCATAAATACCGAGTTGGGCATGTGCGTCTTGACCTCCGTAGATATATGGAAAGATAATTTTATCTGCTGTCTGGTTTAGTATTCCTGCCACACCTAATATCATTATTGGCATACTGTAATTGAGCATTTTGCGCAATAGTGCCTTATCGAAAACATATTTGAAACCAGTGAGTTCTTTCATCAGGAAGAAAACCATGATACCAGTACAGAACAGGTTGATGTAGAATGCATAACCGGCACCTACTGTCGGGTCGTATATCTTGCTTACAAGACTTCCGTTGCCCGCTCCGTCGTACAATGCGGGAAGGACAAGGAAGAACACCAAATTAAGCATAATACTTAATATGATATTCTGCATTTTCAATGCGGCGAATTTCACAGGGCGTTTTTTATAGCGCAGGTATGCGAATGGAATGCAAAGGAATGCATCTATGGCGACAGTGAGTGCCATTACCCAAATGTATGAGGGGTGGTCACCATAACCCATCATTGTTGAGATTGGGGTAAGAAAAATCAGGATTAACAAGAAGAAAATCAATGACGTGCTGCCCACTGATAACAATATTGTGGAATATACCTTGTTGGGGTCTTCGTTCTCCTTGTTCGCATACCGGAAGAAAGTTGTCTCCATCCCGTATGTCAATATCACCAACAGCAGTGCTGTGTATGCGTACACGTTTGTTATCACGCCATAGCCGCCGCTTGCCGCCGATAGTTTTGCGGTGTATAATGGCACGAGCATATAATTGAGAAAGCGTCCTACGATGCTACTCAATCCGTATATTGCTGTGTCTTTAGCCAATGACTTTAGATTTGCCATTATTTATTTTCATTCCTTTTTATTTTTGTTTTCACCCATGTTCATCCAATGTAGGGACACAATTTATTGAGTCCGCTCGTTCTGAAAGAACGAATTAATCATACCCTAAAAGAACAGATAGCATACGAGAATCGCTGCGATTACTCCTGCGAGGTCCGCCAACATTCCGCATGCCACAGCATGGCGGGTATATCTAATACCTACACTACCGAAATAAACGGCGAGGATATAAAATGTGGTGTCGGTGGATCCTTGAAACACACAGCTCAACCGACCGACAAACGAATCCGCTCCGTATGTCGTCATCGCATCCACCATCATGCCTCTTGCCCCACTGCCTGATAATGGTTTCATCAACGCTGTGGGCAACGCCCCAACGAAATCAGTGTTTCCTCCGCATGCCTCAACTACCCAACCTATTCCGTCAATCAACGCATCCATTGCGCCTGATGCCCTGAACACACCGATTGCCACAAGGATTGCCACTAAATAAGGGATAATCCTTACTGCAGTGGTGAATCCGTCTTTCGCCCCTTCTATGAAAGTGTCATATACATTTATTTTCTTTCGCATTCCAGCGAGTATAAAACCGATTATGATTACAGCCAAGAGTATGCTTGCCACCGAAGTGCTTACCACGTTCATTCTCTCCTTGTCCAACTGACTGAATCCCCACATTACGGCTGCAACGAATACGCACATCCCGGCAAGTGTCAGAAACAACGTACGATTGAAAAGATTGATGTGCTGATATATGCTGGTTACGATTATTCCGGCAAGTGTCGCTACAAAAGTTGCGAGTAGTATCGGAATGAAGATGTCAGTGGGTTGCTCTGCACCGAGTTGCGTGCGGTACACCATTATGGAAACTGGTATCAACGTCAGTCCTGATGTGTTCAGTACAAGGAACATTATCATCGGGTTGGTGGCGGTGTCTTTCTTTGTGTTGAGGGTTTGCATTTGTTCCATGGCCTTCAAACCTAATGGTGTAGCCGCATTGTCAAGTCCGAGCATGTTGGCTGCAATATTCATGAAGATACTTCCCATTACGGGATGTCCTTTTGGTATGTCAGGAAATAGTTTCGTGAATACAGGACTAAGTATGCGTGCAAGAACATTGATTACTCCGCCACGCTCTCCTATTTTCATAATTCCGAGCCACAGGGCAAGCACGCCCGTCAGTCCTAATGATATTTCAAATGCCGTCTTTGATGTCGAGAATGTTGAATTTATCATTTCGGGAAACACGTTGGTGTCTCCTAAAAAAACAAGTCTTGCCAATGCGACCACAAACGCAACGACAAAGAAAGTAATCCAAATATAATTTAAAACCATATTATTTTGCAAAAGTATAATTTTTATCCGTTTTTGCAAAATGTTGTGTCGGTTATGGAATGAAAAAGAATTTTTTATGTTTAGTTTTATCTGAAAAAATAAAAGTCAGTGGCATCGCCACTGACTTTTAT
>JAJPYV010000202.1:0-7369 GCA_021204735.1 Prevotella sp. | reverse complement strand
ATAATCTTCTTTCCATTCATGATATAGAGACCCTTGCTAAGGCTGCCTTGTTCAGTACCTACATAACGACCATCAATTGAGTAAATTCTGTTGTTAGTTGTTGTAAGAGCAGAACCTGCCGTGATGTTCTGGATACCTGTTTCTATTGCACCAGCATATTTCTCTGATGTTACAGGGCAATAGCCGAGTTTGTAGAGCTCAACGCTCTGCTTCTCAGAAGCCATGATGTAATATGTGTGACCAGGAACAACACCAAATTGTGCTGTATGTGCCTGCTTTTGGATAGGATTACTTTCACCCTCAGCCAATTCGTATGGATAATCATTACGTGTTTGGCTTTCGAGAACCATCATACCCTCTTTGTCATTAGCAGTTCCGTCAATAACATACATTGCGGATAAGTTATCACCACGACTGTAATTAATGGCTACTCTACCATATTGACCGCCATTGTCAGCATCGGCAACTACCAAAGTAACGACAGCATCATAATAGGTAACATCTGAACCATCGATATCAGAAGCTACAGGACCATTGTAACGGACATAGTCGTTGTTCTCCAATCCCTCATAGAAATACAAAGACTCGAGACCATCTCTTGCGCTGTTGTTCATACCCATCCAAGGAACGAGAGAGTAATTAGTTGAGTAATTGCACTTATTGCCAATCAATGTAGTATTTTCAAACTTAGCTGTTATGCCTTCTCCCTCACAAAGGATGTAGTTAGCAGGAGTTACAGGATATTCTGCATAAATAGTCTGCCAACCCTCTGAGGCAAGTGCTTGAGCATCCTCTACAGACTGCGGTATTGAAGCTGCGTCCCAATATACAGGATAGTCATCGCTTGAAATAAGAGTCTCGTATGAATCATCAGTAACTGCGGTGTATTCAAGATGATAAAGCTCAACGCTCTGCTTCTCAGAAGCCATAATGTAATATGTGTGTCCAGGAACAACACCGAACTGTGCAACATGAGGTTGCTTAACGTTCTCTGCGCCTTCATTACGTGTCTGGCTCTGGAGTACCATCATACCTTCATTATCGTGAGCAGTTCCGTCAACAACATACATAGCTGATAAATTATCACCACGACTATAAGTGATTTTAACAGTGCCATAACTTGCATCTCCAGAAACTACCAAAGTAACGATA
The DNA here is from genome assembly GCA_021204735.1 of Prevotella sp. Classification (GTDB taxonomy): domain Bacteria; phylum Bacteroidota; class Bacteroidia; order Bacteroidales; family Bacteroidaceae; genus Prevotella. The sequence continues at coordinate 6,217 of JAJPYV010000202.1, read as the reverse complement.
GCATCGGTATAATAAACATCAGTGCCATCAATATCAGAAGCTACAGGGCCATTTGTGCGGACATAGTCGTTGTTCTCCAAACCCTCATAGAAATACAATGACTCGATACCATTTCTATCACTGTTATTCATACCCATCCAAGGAACGAGAGTGTAATCAGTTGAGTAATTGCACTTATTGCCAATCAATGTTGGTTTTTCAAACTTAGCGGTTACTCCATTACCCTCAAAAAGGATGTAGTTTTCAGGAGTTACAGGATATTCTGCATAGACAGTCTGCCACCCTTCTGATGCGAGTGCCTGAGCTTCCTCAACTGACTGTGGGATTTGTGAAGCATCCCACTCCAAATGCTGTGCGCTTGCGCCGAGTGTAAATACAGCAGCGAAAGCCATAAGTAATAATTTCTTCATACTTTTTGTTTTTTTGTGATTAATATAAATGTTATAATTAAAATCTATAATTGTCAGGGGCGGCAATGCCGCACCTGACGTATTCTGTTATTAATAGCCCTTGTTGGCTGTGTATCCATAAACGTTGTCACCGTATTCCTCAGCGTTAGAGATTTGGTCGAGGAAGAGTTTCGGGATAGGACGGCAATAGTGGATGCTCTCATCGAAACCAGCGTATGCCAACTTGTTGTAGTTTGCAAGAGCACTCTTCATCAGTCCGTTAGCACGATGACGTTTCAATACAGGCCAACGCATGTGCTCACCTGCAAACTCACGAGCGTACTCATCAAGGATATCCTGCTCCGTAGGACTGCTAATATCTGTCATTGTATATCCTGTGCGAACTGCACGCTGGCGCAATGTTCTGAGATAGCTTGCAGCTGCCCCACTGTTACCGAGCATAACCTCTGCCTCTGCAGCAATCAGGTAAATCTCTGCAGAGCGCATAATGAATATATCACCGTTGCGGAAGTCGTAAGAGTCTGTTGAGAGGTGGCGTGTAACACCGTCATAGCACCAGTTGTACTTGATGAGTGATGGGAAGAGCAAGTTGGCACTCGTAGCCATTGTACCAGGACGATAGGTATCCTCACTGTAGTTTCCATCAGCATCGAATAAGTCGCTTATATTCATGCAGAAATATCTGCGTTGTGCTTTCTCCTCAGCGCTGAGGTCTGTCTTAGAAAGGTATATCGGGAAGCGGTCCTCGTCGACGGCAAGAGGATAGTCAATCACGAACACGTTCTTTGATGTCTCAAGCTGTGCGTTCTCACCGAGTTTGTTGCCCTTAGGATAAACGCCGAGAGCGTAAGGTTGTGTGCCGCCAGGCTCTGATGTCGTTGACATAGCAACGTAAGGATGAATAGAATCCCCCGAAAATTCCGTGCTTATGCCATATCTGTTACAAGTGGTAGAAGAAATCCTGAGACTCTGGTTCTTATAATTCTGCGCCGTGCTACCCTCCATAGTGAATTGTCCGTAAGCTGTGAGGAAAGTATTCTCATAACGCTTGTCCCACTCGTCAAACACATCAATGGCATGCTTTGTAGGCGCCATAACACCACCCTGACTATGGTTGCCAAGATATGAGTTGGATGCGCTCTGTGTGCCGTAAATGTCAGAGCACTTGTTAGGGTCAGCCTTAATATAGGCGTACAGGTAACTGCTTGAATTGTTGTACAGACCAGAGCCAGCGTCACCGTTGGTTGCATCAAGTCCGGCAGCTACAAACAGAGCCTCCTTGTTCTGGCGGTTGTTCTCCTGTGCCCAAAGATCAGATACATCATCATAAAGATACATGCCGTAGGATGATGCGTTTGTTATCATGTCTTCTGCAACCTCTTTGGCACGCTGCCAGTAGGATACTCCATTTTCCTCAAGTCCTTCACCAGCACCCTGTGCGTATGCGCGTGCAAGAAGTCCGAGTGCTGTCTTCTTAGTAACACGAGCATAATTGCCTCCGAACGGCTCAACACCAAGGTCAGCAGCAGCCTCCTGAAGGTCTGTGGTGATGGATGAGTAAACCTCCTCCAAGGAGTTACGTGTCGGAGCGGTGTTCACGATACCCACTTCTGTTGTACAAAGGGTAATCGGACCGAAATAAGTTACGAGAGTAAGGTGCATGAACGCACGGATGCATTTTGCCTCAGCAGCCAGCACCTTTATGTTTTCTGAATTTCCTCCGTTCACGTTCTCTGCGTTGTTAATCACGCTGTTGCAGGTGGCGATTACAGAATATGCCTGCTGCCACGTTTTCTGTGGCTCAGAACGCTCTACACCAAGACCTGTGTAGTAGAATACCTGACTGGAGTATTCCGTGCTTGCCGGGTTGAGCCATAGGTCAGTTCCGCACTCAGAGAGGAACAGGAAGTCACTCTTTGAGTAAAGCTCATGATAAAGGGTTGAGTAGCACTGGGTCTGCAAACCAGCCCATGTGTCGTAATTCTCCAATGTTGCGGAGCCTGCCGACGGGTTGTACTCGTCAAGCTGGCAGGAGACAAGTCCTACTGCACAAACGAAACCTGCGGCTATATATATAAGTTTCCTTTTCATATATACTGATGTTTTATTTATCTTGTTTCTTTTTTCTTTTCACCACGGCAGGGATTAGAACGAGATGTTCACACCGAATACCATTTGTTTTGTAAGAGGATAGTCGAGGCTTCCAGCCATTTCAGGGTCATAGTCCTTGAGCAGGTTGCTCTTAGCCACTACCAACGGGTTGGTTATAGTACCATAAACACGTATTGTCTCGATACCGTACTTCTTCAGCAGTTTTTTCGGGAAAGTATAACCTAATGTTATGTTCTTAATCTTGAAGAATGAACCGTCAACGTAAGTCAGACCAGACCAGCCGTCATACTCGCTGAGAGGCGTTGAGGCGTTGAGTGCAGGATAGCGGTGATTCTGCTCGCCCGTCTCTGTTGTCCAATAGTCGAAATATGTCGGGAAGTTGTTGCTTACTTGCGGATTGTAACGTCCGAGCATGCTGTAGTTAATCATCTGTCCATATCTCCAATACAGATATATTGACAAGTCAAATCCCTTGAATGTGAATGTGTTCTTGAGACCCATTGTCCATGTTGGCTCTGGATGGCCGAGAACTTGCTTAGCCTGTGTAGCATCGTAAGTATTGTCGGCATCGTAAGTAACCAATTCGCCATTGGCGTTGACACCTGTATAATAAATATAACCATTTTCTTCATGGCGTGTAATGTCAGGACAGTCAATCTTCAAATCACCAGGCTCCTGGTTGAAGATTGCAGCTTCGGCAGCCTCAGAGAGTTTCCATGTGCCGTTGAGCTTGTATCCGTAGTATGAGTTGATAGGCTCACCTTCTTTGAGGATTACATCACCATTAATATACTGTGTCGTACCATCCTCTGCAGAGAACTTGGTAAGTTTTTCACTGTTGGCAGTGAACGTTCCGTTAATAGTCCAAGTGAAGTCACCCTCTTTCTTTCCGATGAATGGGCGTGCTGTGAGAGTAGCCTCGAAACCGTTGTTCTGTGACTCACAGATATTCGTAGTTGTTGTGTACTGGCTGCTTGACGTGTATCCACCGTTAGTAATAGGAACAAGACTTGTCCAAATGATATCCTTCGTCTTGGTGATGTAATAATCAAGGCTTAAGTCGATACGTCCGTCTAAGAAACCTGCGTCAAGACCGATGTTAGTATTGTATGACTTCTCCCAACCGAGGTTCGGGTCAACGATTGACTGCGGATAAGTGTAGTTGAGCAATGTCTGGTTTCCGAGAATCATGTACGACTGCACGAGCTGTGACTGTGTCTGATACTCAGAGATTGATGCCGTACCGGTGATACCCCAGCCGAAACGGATCTTGAGGTTGTCAAGCCAGTTGCGTGTGTTCTGCATGAACTTCTCCTCTGAGATACGCCAGCCTAAAGAGAAAGCGGGGAAGGTATCCCACCTGTTGCCTTCTGCGAGGCGTGAGGAACCATCATGACGAACGGAAGCAGAAGCGAGGTATTTACCCATATAAGAATAGGTAAGACGTGCTACGAGACCCATGCCCTTTGACATTGTGTAAGAAGAAGCTACCGTCTGGTTCTGTCCTGTACCGAGGTTGTGCCACAGATAATCATTGGATGTTAGGTTGTCTGCCTTTGCGTATGCATATTCCTGTCGGTTGTGGTTCCATGTCGTTACACCAGTGAAAGTAAAATCGTTGTTCTTGCCTATCTTGAAGTTATAGGTAAGGATGTTTTCCCACTTGTAGTTGTAGGAGTTGGTGTTTGCTACTGTAGCATAAACATTTGCACTTGTTGTAACACCATCAGCGTTCGCATCAGAGTTGTAATACTGGTATGAACCGATACCTTGGAATCTGTTTGATTTGCTGTAGCCGAGGTAGAGGCTCAGACGGCTCTCAATTGTCAAACCTTTGATAGGAGTGATACGGATATAAGGGTTGAGGTAGATCTTGGTGTTCTGACTGTTGTTGCGGTAAGTGCTTCTGTTGTTGAGCAACAAACTGACATTAGAAACATCACCTGCGACAGGGAATACGTTAACGTTGCCATCCTCATCATAGAGAGAACCGATAGGGCTCGTTATAAGAGAGTTCTCTAATTTTGCGTAAGCGGAGTTCTTGTAAGCGAAACTACCTTGCAAATTAGCTCCTACAGAAAGCCAGTTCCTTATTTGGTGGTCAATCTTCAGATTGGAAGAGTAAACCTTATAGTTATCGTTATCATACTGGCCATCCTCACCTGAGTAGTTAAGTGAGAGGTAAGCCTTTGTTTTCTCGTTACCACCGCTTATGGAAACCGAATAGTTCTGGGTTATACCTGTCTTCAGCAAGGCGTCAGCCCAGTCGATGCTTTCACCATTGAGATATGCCTGATAAACATCTGAGTTGAAAACGTCCTCGTCGGTGGTATAGCTTCCTGCTTCTATCTGTGCCTGTTTCTTAAGATTGAAATATTCGTTAGTGCCATAAACTTTCGGTACTGTTGACCAACCGTTGATACCTACGTATGCGTTGAAGTTTACCTTTGCCTTGCCTTCCTTACCGCTCTTTGTGGTAACGATAATTACACCGTTGGCACCAGAAGAACCGTAAACGGCTGTTGAGGCTGCATCCTTCAAAACCTCGATACTCTCAATATCGTTGGCGTTCAGTGTGGAAAGATCTCCTGGCAGACCGTCAACGAGTACCAATGGGGCATCGTTGTTGCCCTCTGATGCGGTAAGTGAACGTGTACCACGCAATTTCATGGTACTTGATGCACCTGCCTGACCAGATGAACGGGTAATGTCAAGACCGGCAACCTTTCCTTGAAGAGCCTCAATAGGGTTTGGTACTGGTGCAAGAGTGATATCGTCGCTCTTTACAGATGAAACGGCACCAGTGAGGTCACGTTTTTTGACGGTACCATAACCGATTACCACTACATCATCAAGACCAGTAACATCGGGCTTCATACTGACTTTAAGGGTTGATGTGCCCGCCTTTACCGTCTGGGTTACATAACCGATGTAAGAAACCTCTAATTGGTCTCCCGGCTTTGCGTTGATTGAGAAATTACCGTCAAAGTCAGTGATTACGGCATTCTGTGTGCCTTTCACCTTTACGGTTACTCCAATCATCGGCTCACCAGTCTCGTCAATGATATTTCCCTTGATTGTGCTGCCCTGCTGGATTGCCTGTACCGGCGTTGACTTTGCGCCGGCGTTCTCCGCATGGACAGCAGTGGGAACGCACAATGCGGCAATAAGACAGAGAACAGAGTATGCTCCTGTCAAGCCAACACCTAAGATAATGCTTCGTGCTTTTTTCATATTCCTATTTCTATGGGTTAAACATTAATTACAATTTCGCACCCTAAGGGGTGAAAACAAGGATACATGATGAACATTTTTCCTTGTATATTTGTCTCTTTTAATTTTTTACAGTTGTAGACTTCATGTCAAACACAATGCCTGACCCCAATTATGCAATCTATTATTAAAATATTAGCATAAGGAACCAGAAGATTTGTTTCAGCCTTAAATTAAGTATTTATTATATTGTTTTTTACTATTAAATAGTTCTTCCCTTTATATTAAGGTTTTATCTTTGCAAAATTAGAAAAATTTTTATTTCTCTATTACAAATTGATTAAAAAAATATCCGTTATATCAAAAATTTAAGTTTCTTTATCAATTATAATGGCAAATTGTATTTTTAATAAAATTTGTTGTCAACGGTATAAAACTTATAATTGCTTTTTCAACTTATTCACAGCATTCTCCAACGATTC
>JAJPYV010000052.1 GCA_021204735.1 Prevotella sp. | reverse complement strand
AGCACCTCGCAAGCTGCCTGATTTTCTTTTACGGGAAATTCAGGGGAAATTCGCAAGCGCGTTTTTTCCCTTGTCCTACAAACTGTTTTTTCAAAGGATTTCGTAGGATTTCAAAGGCTTTCGGAGAATTATGAAACCTGATACATTCGAGTGAACCATCTTGCCCCCGAAATCATTTACTAACAAAAAAGTGAACGGATTCGGATCAGAATGCGCAACCCCGTTTTTCACGCCGAAAAAGAAACTTTTTGTATATTGCGAAGCAATAGAATTAAGTTTGCGATAATTCCGAAACACTTTAATGCAAGATATATAGTCCTGTTAATCATTCCATGTTCAGATTCATATCTGGACTTCGTAAGGAATCTTGTCAATGATAGAAAGTCAGATTTGATTTCTAAGCCTTCTTCAGCTTGAATAAATTTCGAGACTTTAGACCGCATATATTTGCCGCGTCAAGCAGTGGCGTATACATTTATAGAGGAAGTCGAATACGGTCTGCCTATATTAAGAGGTCAATTGTAAAAGATATTTTGTAACCAGTAAGCACATCAACATTTAGAGGGCGACGATAGGACTTTTTTATAACTATATTCTAATTCTTAGAAATCTGTTGATTAATAAACTTATCGATGAGTAATTCTGATAATCTGTTGGTAAATTTTTCATTATGAAAAAGATCAAATAATTGTTTGTCAAAATAAGCATACTCCACATATTTTGCTACCAAACTACGGCTCCAATTCTGATTGACATCGAAGTCTTTGATTCCGTCAGAATATACCAGGGAATAGAAAGGCTCACTGCTCATGTGAATGTAAGGTTGGAATACATTAGCATGGAATGGCCATTCAGTGGGAACATATGTATTCCAAATGTGAATAAAGTAATTAGAAAGTGCGTTAGAGGCGAATACTCTACGATCATGAATATAACCTCTCTTGATACAATCAATAATAGTGAGAATGAATATTGCCTTATGTGGTGATGTCAGACCTTTAACTTTAATACCTTTCATGGACAAAAGCATTTTTATCCATTGATCTTCACTTATGGCTTTAGTTTCTCCATTGACAGCTACAGGTTGTTTGATATTAGGTTGTGTGGTTGTAAGTTGTGGACTTTTCGCGATTAAATGGGTGTCGATGCTATCTTTGCAATAAAGCATCGTTCTTGAGGTGCAGAATGAATAATTGATACTGTGGTTACCATCAAATTGAAAACTACAATCAATACCGCATCGAAGACCGCTAATCTTTGATGCCAAAAATTGTGCTACTAAGGGAAGTGCCTGCTCTTTCAGATAAGCTAATTCAAGATTGTTAATTTCTTTACGCAAGTCAGCAACAACATCCTCTCCCGAAGCTGCAAGGGTGTCTAACTGTTTATATAATGAGCGGAGTTTATCAGTTTCCATAGCTAATTATTAAGTGTAAAATCTGGCATCGGTTTGGAAAAAGAACATTCGCGATCAATGTTTGCACATTGTTGCCTGATTATGTCCCTGCGGTGTATTGCTGGTTTCAAACAATATGTATAGAATTCGTCAATATCCAAATCGTCTTTGTTCGTAATGTGAGGAAAAAGTAATTTAAGATATGCGGTAGCAGTGCGTTGTACTGCTTTAACATGGCGCATGTCCGATCCATTAGGAACCGATACAAGTTGATTAACGATATTTGAATATTCGGGAGCGGTTCTGAGTTGGTGAAGTACTTCTGAGAAGAATTCGACATTAAGTGTCCAATCGCAAAGAGCCATGTTTGTAGTAACGCGAGGTAGTAGCCACCCTTCGATAAATCCTTGGAAGCGATCGATAAGAGCCGACTCTTTAAATGCCTCCGGCAGTTCATCGAGATAATTGTCGGACATTGGAAAACCATCTTCTGACAGCGGTATGTTACCTAATAATATCAGACCGCATTCCGACATGAATTCGTAATTATCTACATTCGTTTTGCCATATTCAAGATAGTTTTTCAAGATAGAACGCATCTCCATATTGTCGGTAAACGAAATGGATTGTATTTCATCAAGAGCCACAAGGTCGTGATGAAGCATTATACCTGGAGTTTTACGGGATTTATCGTAGAAAAGTTTTGCACGAGAAACCTTACCACCACCGATAAGCCATACAAACTTAGAAAGATTTCCGAAGACATATGATTTACCAGTTCCCTTGGGAGCCAGTTCTATAAAATTTAGACGAGGCTCTATGAATGGTAATAAGCGAGCAAGAAATTCAAGTTTCTGCGTTTTGCCCGAAAAAGCTGACGGAGTATATTCCATAGCCGAAATAAGCACATCAATCCATTCATCGGTAGTAAATTTTTTACGGCACTCTCTGAACGAGTTGAGATCGAGACGTTCAAGTGGACGGAAAGGTTTATATTTCGACATTTCGATATATCCTTTCTCCTTATTTTGCGGTGGAATATAAACAAGCTTAATAATTCCCCACTTTTCTCCGTCAATCAAATCATCGGGGTTTTGGTCTACGACATGCTGAGGTATTTCAGTGTCTGCCATTTTTATACCCATTTCAGGAATTTGAAACTGCGTTTTGTTTTTGGCGATGTTTGTGCTTACCTCCAAGCGTGTTAGTAGAGTAATAACATCGCCCTGCATAAGGCGACTACGAATCGCATCTGGATTGAGAGGTATGTGCTCATCGAGGAATTTAATAAGAGTTTCTCGACGTAGTTCGCCATTCTGATCAATATGCGTGGCTATCAGATAGTCCTTGACGAATGATGGCAGATTACGACCAACAAAGACTTCATTGTTAGCTGGATTTTTATAGACAGCTGATTCTCTAAATACTTGTCTGATTTTATCACCAAGTTCACTCATAATTAAAAGTCATCTAAATCAAGACCTGAGCCAAAGCCCATGCCAAAGAATTCAATTTCCAATTGTACCGATTTTCCTCTGAAAGGTATAACCGTAATGTAGTGTCTCCCTTCGGATGCATTCGGGAAAATACCTTCCCATAGCATACCATAGCGAGTAAGAGCTATCGTCTGATCGTTGAATATTGCCTTGGCAGACTTAGGTTCAGGGATAATCTTGAATGCAACCTTCTTGGCAGAGATGGGTACTTTAGTCTCGACAGGTATTACCGTATATTTTAAAGGCTTTGAGGCATCATCATTGGAAATAACAATGAATGGAACAAGCACTTCTTCAGGTGTGGCACCGCCATGTACCTCGTGAGTCGGCTTGGCACCAAGGGACTGATGCCTTAGTGCTACCTTATATTTTTTATGGTCGCATTCATTTTTATGAACCACGAAATCGATGTCGCTGATTATCGTACTATCGTCTGCAAGGGGTACATATCGACCCTCATGCTTTGTTTTGGAGTCAATCTTTAGAGAGTCGCACTTGCGGGACATGGCACTAAGTCCATGATCCGACACGATAGCGATAGTGTGTTTACTTACTTTATTATCGGCAAGAATCTTATAGATGACCTCCTTAACCGTTTTCAGCTCAGCAACGAGAGTTGTATATTTTTGATAGTGACCTTCATGCGCCAGTTCGTCGAGTGCACTGAGTTTGAAAATGAATTGGTTGTCAACATCAAACGAGTTAAGGTGCGTGTTCGAAGGAATGTTTGTGCGTGCGATTTGCGAAAGAACGGCTTCATAACCGCTCTGTGAGTTCTCAAACAGATAGTGAATGAATGGAATAAATTCAGCACCGAGACCATCCACCCAATAGATCTTATCTATAGGGTAAACATGGTCATTTTGAATTTCGCTCAGCAAATCATGACTGTTCTGGAACGAGTAGTACCAGTTATAGAAAGATTCTGCACTAGCGTTGCGCTCATCCACAATGGACTTTAGTTCGTCGGTATAATTATCGACCATCTTTGCCCTGCGGTATTGCTCCAGATAATTAGCAACCCACGAAACTGGGACTTTAGTCGCAACGGCTTCAAATGGAGTAAGATATCCTGTGAGATCAGGATAAAACTCTTTAAGCTGTGAAAACCCGAAGTCTTTCTCTGCCCTAAGAACATACCAGCTTAGGAATAGGGCTTCCTCAAAGTCAAAGGTAGCAGTGCAAAGTCGTTTTACCTGAGAAAGGCTGTCATCCTTCTGGGCTATTTCAATGATATGTTTCTTGAGCCAAGACTGATGTTCTTCCGGAACGAGCGCACGGAACAAGTCGCGCTGAGATTGCATAATGTCTTTGCGGCTGTCGAGGTTTTGAAGACGTTCCACATTAGTCATATTGAATATCTGCTCGGTAAGGTTGACAAACAATGTGTTAGCAATCTTAAAGTCGTCGATTTTATGAAGAATGTCGCGCATATAGCCCGACAGCTCGCTCTCTTTATATGTAAGAGCGTATGCTTTCAGCAACCAACGAGCATAGGCTGGTGTACCGCCATCAGCCCAAAGCGAAAGGATGTCGTTGGTGGTTATTGTTTTACGATTAAATAACTCTTCGACATATCGTGAGAAATCGAACATATGAGTAGCATTCTTGCCAATATTTTGAAGCAGATTGTCCCAATACTCAAGTTCGTCTTCCTTGTATTCGATAGGCAATGATATTTCAAGGAATTTAGTGATAAACTCATACGAGTTATCTACTGGCAGAAATGTGAATATTGAGTCTGGCTTGGCGTTCGGCCAGCGGTTTAGAATTGGTGCTGCTCCACAAAGGATTTTATCCTTGGGTGCCTGCTGCTTCCAAAAGCGAAGCCAGTCACGCATGGTTGGTAGAGAGCATATATTAAGCTTATCAGGAATGGCGTAGTCTTTAAACTTTGAGACGTACACAATTACCTTGTCATCTTTAGGCATATAATATTGCCAAATGGGGGCACTTTCTTCAATGCGACCAAAGGATTTGAGGAAGTCCAAAAAACGGTTATGTAGTCCGATGACGGGAATATAGATTCGCTTTTGAGGATGTGAAATATCTTCCGACAAAATAATGTCATTGAGGAAACCCTTGAACTCGTCCTCTTTAAAGAATCGAGCAAGTTCAGAGAAGGGCGTGACGATGCTTGAGACCTTCAAGTTCCGCACGGCATTGCTCAGGGTGTCGATGTCAACGGTCTTGTCGGGACCTAACGCAAGCTCTTCAAGATCGAACTTTTCTACACCAAGTTCCTTAACAAGAAACTTGGTTAGTTCTCGGAAAGCATCGAAGTTGTTTAACATAATGAAGCGCACACAATACCGTTGCACTAACACATCACGCGACTTTACATCGACGCTAATGGCCTCCTTAAGATCATCAAGTGAGTGAAATACTTTTACTTTGTCGGTTGCGTCCATCTATTATAAGCGATTAAAGAAATCTGCGGTTTCTGGGTACTGTTCAAGAAGGTTTAGAATAGCCATCTGCCACATAGTGTTGGGCATATTAGTCGCCTTGACTTTTTCCTTAGCTTGTTTGATGATGTCTACCTGGGGCGGCGTAGTTTTACCAAGGTCATTGTCGGAACTGCCTTTTCGGTTACCTCCTTCGACACTATTGTCTCCACCTTTGTCTCCTCCGCTTCCGTTCTCAGCAGTTTTTTTGATGTAGAACTGGTAGATGGCTTTCTCAACGTCAGACTCTTTGTGAAAGCCAATTTCGACGGGAAGTGAAAGATTATCTAACATTTCTTTCCACCACGATTTTTCAATCTTGATTCCTTCTATTTGCTCTACGAAAGCGACGAAGCCTTTTTCGTAGTTGCCGGCATCAGTTAGCAAGATGCTAAGCTCAACATGGTTGTTCTTGATGTCTCGATAAATAGCCTTAATCTTATCAACCGAAGGTGCATCTTGAGAAAAGATTGAAATGAGAGAAGAAATAGCATTCTTTAGGTCTTCTGATAGACTAGGCATATAGAGAAGAGTCCAAAGAGGCTGCTTAACAAAAATCTTACAAAACTCCTGAATGTACCACTTTGCATTGTCGAGGCTCTTAACCTCTTCTTGTTTAGCCTTGATGGTTCGGCCAAGGTCAAAAGTGTCGTAAAGCAACTGCACTAGTTCACTCTCTTCTTTCGAACCAAAGCGAAGCAACATCTTAGAACTGGCTTCTGATTTACCCTCTTTCCACATTTTGAACAACTCAGTAACCATGTCGCATAGAGCCTCATCCGAGATTGGCTGCGAAGTCGAGGTTTGAAACAATTCAGATTTATACTGGCGAAGCCCATATGTAATGGCAGCACAGTTTAGCAATGATGTTGACATGCCATATGGCTGTCTGATGAATGGAGCAAGCACGGCAGGTAAACTGAATTTGTCAACATATTCTTTGCGAGCTTTCTCCATAAAGTTCTCAACGCCACGGCAAATCTCTACCAACCAAGAATGGCCATTCACGGCATTATCCGAGAGTGTGCCATCGGTCTTAACAAGCGAGTTCCCATTTTCCTCAAATAGATATTTGAGGGGTAAAGCATTACCCTTAAAGGTAATAAGCTGATCGCGATTCTGTGCTTGTAGTACTTGCTTGATTATACCCGGGCAGTTCTTATTAGAGAAGAACGTCATAGGTACAGACACATCTTTGGGGAAACGATGAGCCTCAAAGCCCTTGGGATATGCCTTACCTGACAATTTATTGTTTAGAAGCTCAGGGAGTTGGTCAATGGTGCCTTCCCGGAATGATTCACCATTGAAATACACAATGTATGTATTGTTGCGAAGCTGTGTTATCCATTTGGAGACAAATGCATGAGCCGCTTTCTCAAACTCTTTGCTCTCTGTTTCATTAAAATGACTCTTGGCGACCTTTGAGGTTGCCACTGCATCAATGAATTTATTGTAGTACTGAGTCGAGAAAGCTTCCTCGGATAGAACAACAACCAGCCATTCAAACTCCTTAGAGAAATTTTGAAGAAGCGTGGTTTTAGACTCGCGGCTCTCTTCGTCAAGTGCGAGGAAGAACGCAACGTGCATATAATTGGGTTTATCGGATGTGAACTTATTTAGACGGCTGCGAAGAAGTTGCTCGTTATCTTCGCATGAGAAGAACTGAACCACAGTCTCGCGCTTTACCCACACGCCAATTTGAAACAAGTTTGTAAGTTGTTCCTTGCTATATACGTCATAGTCGAGTACTGCGGTAGCTGTTTTGTAGCCCGATAGCTCATCTTGACGTTTCTTATTCATTTCATTTTGATTGTAGGACGTTCCTCGAATCTTAAATTCGCCGAAGATGTCGCGGACCACAATCTTGTTTTCATCAAAGAAGTTCAGAATGTCAACCACCTTGCTGTGTGCACGGTCGCCCGCATAAATATGGCTGATGACATTTTCATTTGGTGTCATCAGTTCAATTGACTTTTTGAACTTAGGAGAAAGGGCGTTAAGCAGCAGAATCGATTTGAATACGCGCAGATAATCTTCACCTTGCGCACGCACTTTGCCCTCAAATGAGTTGAAAAGTCCGGTAAATGTTGCACTGGCAGGGTCAGAGTCGAATGTGGGATAGAAGAAATCCCACAAAGTATCTGCAGTCATCAGCATATCCACATTATAGCAGTTCTCATTATTGAGGAATGCTTCAAAACCTGACTCGCCGTCGTGCATGAACTTGATTACACTACGGTTTGATGAACCGATGAAATTCGATATCTCGGAGCAAAGGAATGCAGTGTAAGGGTGCATCGGGAGAAGTTCCTTGATGTGGCTCATCTGTTCGACATGACCATGTGTCAGGAAATCAAGTACTTCTTCAATTTTTGGAAGTACACTATTTTTTAACGTCTTAAACTGCTCGTTTGATTCGATATCGGGAATGGTAAAACTATGGCGCATAATCAAATATGTGCTCAGGCTGTCCATCTTATAATCAATTTCATCGAATCGATCACTCATCCTTGTAATGTCCTTTGCCTTGTTATCTGTGCTTTGCGATTCTAAACGGTGAGAGATAAGGAACAGGAATACGTTGTGATATTGAGACTTCTCGGCTATATTCTGGAGCAGGTTGATACGATCACTTTTCAAAGTATCCATCACAGATGTGAACTCATCCCAAAAAATGATGAGACCATTAGCGATGTTACGCTTTTCAATTTCCTGTTCAACCTCAACGAGCCATTCAGCAATCGCTGTTTGCTCAGAGACTGGACCGATGGTCTCACGGATGGCATTTTCAATTGTAATATACATTCCTGGATTGTAATTCTCAAGGAATGTGATGGCTTCATCAGCGGTATTAATGCTGTCGGCAAGGTCTTTTGCATTGGGAATGACTTCTTCCTCAAAAATTCGACGATGTTTCTCAATCCAGTTTATGATAGTCGTGAAGTCGGATTTGACCACGAAGTCTGGTGCAACTGCCTTGATAGCTTTTGACACCTCACGCTGTAGCGACAGTGTGAAGCGTGGAATGTCATATGCCTGTTCGACACCTTTCAGTGTTACGGCGAAGTAACGCATGTTTTGGCGAAGGTTTCTTACTTGGGATTTAAGTGCCGGTTCACGTATGCAATCAATATATGAATTGATTGCGTCAAAGTCATCACAAAGCAGGTGTTTGACCACTGCACTTGCATGGCTCTTACCGGTACCGAAAGTACCACGTAACCAGATGCTTCTTCTCTTGCTTACCTCGTTGCTAGTGATGGCAGTGAGTGTGCGCTGAAGCATCTCATTGAATTGTGCAGTGGGTATAAATGATTGCCACGACGAAACACCTTCTTCCAGCATGTCATACACCGGAAGAAAGTTCTGCAAGTGGATAAAGTCTGAATATTTTGTTGCCATGAAAATTGATTATTTCAGCATAAGTTTGATTATGTCTTCAGAAGTAAGGTCTTCGCGGAGAATAATGTTGTCAAGCCCCATCTTCAGTTCGGCACGGAGTACCTGATTTTGCTCCTGTTCAAGCGAACGAAGGGTAGCCTCAAATTCTTCACGCTCAATGCCGAACTGGCGGACGATGCCTTCTGTCTGAACAGGATTGTAGAACTCCGAGACTGTCAGCGAGTAACGGCTATTTTTCTCAGCATAGCGGTACAACGAATATGCTGTAGCAACGAGCGAAAGGTCATTGTGCGGTTTGCGGATGACACCGGGTTTCTGATCAACCGTTGTGGGCACAGCTATAGCTATAGTCGATCCTAATGGACTTTCCTTGAATGTATTCAACAGAGAATTTAAAGGATTCTTTAATGTACGATCTTTCAAATCAGGATAAGAGTCTTGGAGCATAATTTCAAGTTCATGCTTTGTGACATTGTAACCGTAAGGAACGGTTGAGCTGAACCATTTTGCGATTTCCGAATTTTCAGTAAGGTTAACCCATATGATTTCCCATACAGCTTCGGCATGGTCAGTAAAGGCTTCAGCCATTAATTTCCCAATCGAAGAAATTGATTTATCTGATGGATTTAGAATCCCCGCTTCACGAATCCAGTTTGTGAAAGGTGGAATCTGATAACGTGGATTAAGGCCGTGGTTATCATTGTCGAAAAAAGTCTCATATGTGGCAAAGTATTTTTTTAGCCACATTTCGCGAAGGCCCATGCCGTCGTTGTAACGATTGATACCGGATTTAGCAGATTGCATTTTATTAGTTTTTTCTCCGCTTGAGATGCTTACCGAACTTGCTGAAAGACAGCCTTTACCATCAAACTCGATACATTTCAAGCAATGTACACATTTGTTCTTGTTAATTTTAACTGTGGGGACAACTGAGAGAGCTCCCGTCGGGCACTCGACTTCACAAACCTCGCAGTGGATGCAATAGGTCGCTTTATAGAGTGTTCTTTTTATGTGGCTCATAAATACCACGTCGTTCTCCGTTCCATAAACTTCAACGATCGAAGTATTTTGTGAATCATAGGTTATCTTGAAGTTAACCAGTTTTTTCCTATACTTGAGAGTACCTGAAAAACAATCATTCTCAAAGTTTCCTTGAATTTCCCCCAATACTCCAAACCAAGTTAAAATATCTTCTCTGGGATTGGAAATAGTTGCTTTGAAATCATGTCCTTCCTCAATGAACGAAATGTCTGAGTGGCATTCAACAGTACGACCACCTGCCCTTTCTTTCCATTTGCCCAACTTGATATAGTTGTCAATGCCATGTACTTTAGATTTTTCTAATGACGAACGAATGCTGTCAATAAAGGGCTGAATAGATGCTGGATATACTTTGGATGCTATATTCTCGCTCCATTTTGATGAATACGGACAAATAACACAGCCAACTCTTGAAAACCCTAAACGATAAGCAGCATTAAATGGAAGCCCTTTAAGAAGAATGTACAGATATGTTTCAGTCGCATTCCATGAAATAATAGGGCTAACATTAATGATATTGTTATGCTTTGCATTTTTGCCAATTCTGCTCCTGTTAGCCCTGTTAACACTTTCTTCGTTACGAACTCCGTCAAAAAGTATTGCAGAAGGCTGCTTATCACCACCACATATCTCTTTTAGAAGACGAGCTAATGGAGCAGACTTCATAATACTGCAACACCAGCGTAAAACTCGACTTGGAGCTCCCATCCTATCCCAATATGACATCAATTCCTGATGATTTTTAGATATATAAAAACGTAAATTGGGATATTTTTCGTGATAAAAATTCTTTACCTCATCGTATAAATCAAGCGACGGGGGTAATTCATAACCAGTGTCTGAGTAGATAACGACCAAATCCTCACAGGGGATTACTCTTGTAACAAGGTCAAGTATCACTTGAGAGTCTTTACCTCCTGAGAAGGAGCAAACAAAAATGTCTATTTTGTTTTTTAGCAAAGCCGACTTTCCATATTTCTCCATTTCCTGAACAGGCATAACATCAAAGCTATCGCAAGACTCTTTTACCACAGCGTATTCTGTTTTAGTCTTTTTAGATAACGTTGAAGCCAGTTCCTGAAAATCCAAATCAGGATTTACTTCTTTTGCTTTTTCGGCGGCCTTATATTTACGATACTCCCCATCTATAAACTCCATCGCTTCATGCTCGATAAGGAAGATGGGATCTTCATTGGCTTTATTCAGCGCCGACATATTGACAGGCTCTAGATTGAGTTGAGGGTTGGCAACAAAAGTAAAAGTGTGTGATTCAAATAGGTCTCCTCCATTGGTTTCAAGTACCATTTCACCTTTGTAGAAATAACGTCGGTCACAAGCCCAAAGAAGCGGAGCCTCGCTATGAGGATATATCCAGCCAAGCTTATTAAGTCCAAGAAAGTCGAGTTCTTCCCAAAATACGGGACGTGGACAAACATTTAGTGCTTCGCCTGACGGTGGCGCCATCGTCAAACGAACACCATTGTTTTCTTTATCCCATATAACCTTAAACATACGTCATTTACTTAGTTGGACATAATAATTCTCTTACATCTACATCAAGGAAGTGAGCTATTTCTTGAAGTTGTGTGACAGATGGCTGAATCTTGTTATTACACCAGCGTGAAACCGTGGTTTCATTTTTTCCTACAGCAACACTCAACTCTTTGGCAGAGACTTGCTTTTCAGCTAAAACTGCTTTGATTCTGTTAGCTGGCATTGTTTTTTCTTCAATTTTCATCTTGTTACAATTTCTTGTAATATAGTGCAAAAATAATGCAAATACACGAATCTGCCAAAGGATATGTGTAGAAATAATTGGCCTTACGGAGGTTGGTCACTATATTTGGGGAGTGACAGCGTTCGTTTACTTACTTATTTTCGCTTTTGTTGCTGCTCTCATAAATGGCTTTCAGGTAGTTCCGTTGGAGAGTCAGACAGCACTTCAGTTTTGTTCCCTCATTAGGAATTTATAAACATCATTGAGAAGAAAAAGCGCACTGAATTCATTATCAGCACATACGAGTTAAAAAAACAGTCGTGAAACTCTGAGTACAAAGTTGTATGCTATGATAAATCGTTGGAAAGTGTGTCCAATACCAATTCGTATGTTCAAATAAATGGATGAAATATAGAACCACACATATATAGTAGAC
>JAJPYV010000222.1 GCA_021204735.1 Prevotella sp. | reverse complement strand
GCAATTGGTACTCTTATCGATATGGGAAGCAGTGCATATTGTGCAGAGAACACGAATACAGTAGGTGATGATGGCATAATCCAGACCAAATACTCACCAGCTATCACAAGTATTGTAGTAAGTGCAGAGGTATGTGATGAAAATGGCAACGGACTTGACCTTGTCCGTTATAACGGTATGCTTTACACGAAGAAAAGTTACATCAACGAAATCCTGACAACGTTAAACAAAGCGGGTAATTTGAATTATTACAAGGATCAAAATGGAACTCAGCAGATTGATGCTGACTGCGTTGAGTTAAGTGAAGATGCGAGTGGATACTTGTTAATCACACTTTCAAACGACGACAATAATACTTATTATGTATCTTCTGAAGGTGGTAATTCTTCACCAATTGACGGTACAGTTACTCTTAATACAGATCAAACATCAACGGCATATACAGGTGGACAGATGTTCTACTACATACCTATTGAGCACTTGAACAATCCTGCAAGTGGCATTGAGGAAGCAGAATACGGAGTAGTACGTAATCACCACTATTCAGTAACTATCACATCATTGGAGAATATTGGTAGGGCTGTATTTGACCCATCAGAAACAATTATACCAGATGATTCATGGGACGAAGATGAGAAGTATTACTATGTTGGTGCAGTGATTGACATCCTCTCATGGAAGATGGTTGAGAAAGGCGTAGGTCTTTAAATGTTATTGATATTCAGTCAGACGGGTAATACCGTCTGACTGAATAATGCAATGCTTCTGACGTCGAAAAATAAAATAAGCAAATACAGAGCCAAACTTGTTTGAGCTATGTTGAGCGAGAGAAACATCAACGAAGTTAAATAAAAAACAAAACTGCGAAGAAAATTCGCGAGATAACCGCAGCAAATTAAATTTTGCAGCAACTAAATTTGAAACATCATAACGGACGAAAGTCCGTGACAAAATATAATAACGGGCAAATATTCTTTTAATGGATTACACCCAGAATGAACTTTAAACTTTTAACTTTAAACTTTTAACTTGACAATATGATACGGTCATACGATATAGAACAGAATTTGCTGAAATATGCTGCACTTGTCAAAAGCCTGATAGTATGTTTTATCATATTGTCATTATGTGCCTGTTCCGATGATGATGACATGTTATATAGCGGAAACAGTATTACGGTTGAAAAGGGTGAAAGTGCCTCCATTGTGATAAGGTTACTTGATGTCGGTTCTTCCACAAGGGCGGCATCTCCTGGCTTCGAGGAGGGCGGTCCAGATGAATACGCTGTTGACAATGCCACTTTCTATTTATATGACAGTAATTACAATTATTTAAGTAGCGGTACAGCATGGAACGGAGGAACTCCTTCTAATACTGAGAACAGCAACATCGAGTTTAATGGCAATGCTGTGATATTGCTGAAAGAAGCAGATGATTTGACACAGACTTATAATTTCCCTATGTATGTCCTGACGGTATTGAACAAACCGGAAGGATATGAGCCGCCTACAAGTTTGTCTTTCGGTTCGACATCACAGCTTACAGATAATCTTTCTGACGAAAATGATGTAGGTATTATTGATGCCAATGGCAACTTTGTGATGAGCTCCTCATCTTATTTCTCATCTGAAGATTATTCATCAGACGATTATAAAAGTAATTTCAGTCATATAGGCACATTGACTGAAATAAACTCAACTGACGTACAGTTAGGTGATATTGATAATATAACAAATCCTATCGACATATATGTGGAACGTCTTGCTGCAAAAGTGACATTGAAAGTAAGTGATGAATTATCAAATACAGTAAAACAGATAACTGAAGATGATGGCAATTTACATACTCTATATGAGATACCGGCACAGATGATTGCGCGTATGGATGACGATGAGTCAGACATCATCGAATCATCTACAAATCTTTATGTTGATTTGGAAGGTTGGAAACTTAATGCCACTGCGAGACATTCATTCATGTTCAAAGCACTATGTCCATGGACAAACAACGATTCTTCGGATGATTATTATATTGGTGATGAATGGTTATGGAACGACTCGGAAGATCATCGCAGTTACTGGGGCGCATCATTCAACAGTGACTTTTATGGTAATTATAATAGTTATAGGAACACAACAGATTATCCAACAAGTTCAGAAGGCAACACGTCTAAAGATGAAGAATATGAATCTACTTGGCTTAACGAGAGTTTGAAATATGTCAACCTTGAGGATGAGGCAGACAGTCCACTTTTACCTATAGATAGGTGTGACTATTGTGCAGAGAACACTAATACGGCAGGTGATAATGGCGAAATTCAAAGTAAATATTCATCCGCAATCACAAGTATTTTAGTGAAAGCAAAAATATGCGATGAGAAGGGAAATGGTGTTGACGTAATAAGTTATAACGGTATGTTATATACAAAAGAAGCGTATATAAATTATGCTTTGTCTCATTATGCACTTCTAAATTATACACATTATATGGTTGGAAATCATTCATATCCCATTGATGCAGATTGTGTGAAGTTGTATTATTTGTATGATGGCAAGGTTGAAGTAGTTCTTGATTTTGATAGTGATAAGGCTCCATTTTATAGATTGAGCGGAGGTACTTTCTTCACTGCAACCGAGATAGTAGATGATGGTACTCCATATATTATTTTTGACGGATTATCAGTAGCTTATATGGGAGGTGATATGTATTATGATATTCCAATAGAGCACCTCAGACCCAACATGGAGGATGAAATAGAAACTGGTAACTATGGTGTTGTGCGTAATCATCATTATGTCGTGACAATAAATGCATTGGATGGTCTCGGTTGGGGGATATATGACCCCGAAGAGGTTATCATACCACAAGAAGAATATGAAGATGATTTGACTCGACATTCATTAGATGCAGAGACTAATATCCTATCGTGGAAAGTTGTGGATCAACGAACAGGAATATGATGATAATTAGAGATATTCAAGATAATTTGTGAATCAAAAACAAAATAAAAATGTACATACAGTCAAAATTTAAAAGGTTAGGTTCGAAGTTGTCGGATTTTATTTCAGGCAGATTAGCTGTTATACTTGGCTATACTGTACTTGGCTGCATGGCATTTTGTTCATGTTCAGATGATTCCATCGATATTAATGAAGGTAATAAGAGCTTGATTGATGACGATATGATTTATTTAAATGTCAGGATTCGTGATGTTAGAAATTCAACAAGGGGTACATCATCTGAAAATAATTTTGAGGAAGGCTCTCATGATGAATACTCTGCTGATAATATACGCTATTTCTTTTATGATTCTAATGGTACATATTATGTATCGGGTAAAAAAGTATTTACAGGTCAACCGAGTAATACGAATACTGACAACATCGAGTATAAGGGAGATAATGTGACTGTTTTAGGAGTAGTAGGTAGCTATTACCCTAAATACATAGTAACAGTATTGAACCCACCTGCAAATTTTACGGCTCCTTATTACTTAGAGGATTGGGAATCTTCTTTAGCAAATGAAAATGAAGTAGGTATTTATCAGGATGAAAAATTTGTCATGAGTACTACAAGCTATTACGCTTCAAACCGTAAATACAATTTTGTGACAGTGTTAGAAGATGACGACTTTTATGAGAGTGTCGATGATTCCGAAAATACAGATGATACTCCTATAGTTGATGTTTATGTGGAACGCTTAGCCGCAAAGGTAACGCTGAAATTTGATTTTGATGACTCGAAAAATCAAAAGATACCATTAAATGAGGGAACAGAAAATAAGAGGACACTCTATGAACTAACACAGTCAATTGCAGAAGATAATGGGACAGGGGAATATGAAAGTTCTGATGAAAAAGTATATGTCGAGTTCTTAGGCTGGAAACTAAATGCTACAGCAAGACATTCCTGCATAGTCAAGAATATTGACACAAATTGGACTAATGATGATGAAAGCAGTAGTTATTATTTGGGTTCAGGTTGGTCGTGGAACGATGCTGCTCACTATCGTAGCTACTGGGGTAAATCGTATAATTATGGAAAAGGACCTTACCCAACAAGTGCTAATGGCAACACACCATCTGAAGAAGCTGATGAGTCAACTTGGCTCAACGATTATCTGAAATATGTCAATCTTGAGGATGATCCTGACAATAGTCCTCTTCTCGATATTGGAGAAAGTGATTATTGTGCGGAAAATACGAATACTGTGGATATTATTCAGGACAAGAATTCATCGGCAGTAACAAGCATATTGTTGAAAGCGAGAATATGTGATAAATATGGAGTCCCTCTTGACATGGTGCGTTATAATGGCGAACTATATACAGAGGATGCGTACATTAATTATGTCCTTAACTTTTTGCAACAAAATGACGAATTGGATTACTACTATAAGGTTGGAGATAATGCTTATAAACAGATAGATGAAAGTTGTGTGAAATTATCTGATGGTGGTGACGGCAAGGCTTATATTGCCCTTGATTTCGATAGTGAAAAAGCACCGTATTATGATTACAATCACAACGAAATTAATAGTAACATTGATGCCGTAATTTTCACTGGAGATGCTAATGGCTATAAGGATGGTGAGATGTATTACAACATCCCGATAGAGCATCTGAATAATGACTATGACAACGGTTTGCAGGAAGCCAACTATGGTATCGTGCGCAACCACCTATATAATGTGACAATCATATCGTTGGATTATCTTGGAAAGGGTATTTTCAACCCTGACGAGGTTATTGTCCCAAATCCAGGAGATTCTGATGATAAGTATTATCTTGATTCAAGGATAAACGTATTGTCTTGGAGAGTGGTGGATGATAGTGAAGACCTATGACAAGTAAATATAGATATATGGCAATAAAAACATATATAATGAATATAGGAGCAACAATATTTATATGTATTGTTGGCGGCTTGATGTTGTGTGCATGCTCGGACAACAACATTGAATTGGCTGGAGAAAGTCAAGGTGTCATGAGTGGTGAGACCATGTATCTTGCTGTAAGGCTTCACGATGTGGATAATTCCACGAGGGCTACATCAGATGTGGAATTTGAGGAAGGTGATGAAACAGAATATGCTGCTTCTGATGCTCATTTCTATTTTTATGATGCGAGTGGTAATTTTATAAATGAGGGTGAATTATTGTTCAGTGGAGAGGCAAGCAACACGACTGATCAAAACATTGAGTTCAGGAGTAAGTCTATGATAATGCTTGGTGGAGTGGATATAAACAATTACCCAAAGTATGTGGTTACTGTGTTGTCTAAACCAACTGATTTTCAGCCGGGGAAAACACTTAGTTCTATGGAAACATTGTTGGCAGACGAGGATGGAGATGGAATCAAACAGGATGGCAATTTCGTAATGAGCACATCAAGTTATTACGATTCAAGTCGAAAATATAATTTCGTTACGGAGTTGAATGAGGATGACTTTTATCCTGAACCGATTATTTCAGATTTAGATGACATTACGCCTGTTGACATATATGTTGAGCGGCTTGCCGCAAAGGTTACGGTTAATGTCGGTGCCAATATGAAGCAGCAGCAAAAAACTAGTGAAGGTAATGACCATACATTATATGAAGTTGATTTGTCGCAGACAATATATGGATTAGTTGATGAGGATGATGGCAGTGCTGTTGATAAAGTATATGTGGAATTTTTAGGCTGGAAGCTCAATGCCACGGCAAGGCATTCTTATATGTTCAAGAATATCAATACGAATTGGTTAAACTCAAACAGCTCTGCCAATAATAATTATATCGGTTCAGGTTGGGAATGGAATGACCCTGACAACTTTCGTTGCTATTGGGCAAAGTCGTATAACTATAATATCTCATCTTCATATCCTACAAGTTCAAAAGGTAATACTTCTGAGGAAGAAGCTGATGAGTCAACTTGGTTGAATAATTATCTGAAATATGTAAATCTTGAAAACGAAGCTGACAGTCCACTTAAATCTATTGGTGACAATGATTATTATGATTATTGTGCTGAGAACACAAACACTGCCGGAGATTATGGTATTATTCAAAGTAAGTATTCATCAGCAATTACAAGTGTATTGATAAAAGCTAAGGTTTGTGATGAGAGTGGCAATGGACTTGACCTCGTGCGCTATAATGGAGTTTTATTTACCAAAGAGAGTTATATCAGTTATATTCTCAATTATCTACAGATTAATAATTTGTTGAATGTTTATTATTTTGATGACAATAATGAAAATAAATACGATCAGATTGACGAAAGTTGCGTAAAATTGGTGGATGAAGGTGACGGTGAAGCGAAGGTTGCCCTCGATTTTGAGAACAATACTGATAAGACGTTCTACGAGTACAGTACTGATGATGGTCAAGGCAATGAAGGTGATTATTACAACGAGATAAGCAATATTGAAGAAACTTATTATATCTTTGACGAAGAAGCTAATTTTTACAATGGTGGTGATATGTATTATTATATACCGATAAGGCATTTAAACCAAAATTACAATGATAATATAGTCTATCAAGCCAACTATGGTGTAGTACGTAATCACCTTTATAATGTGACTATTAATTCATTGTCAAATCTTGGTGTGGGAATCTTTAATCCAGAAGAGGTTATAGTACCAAATCCTTTTACAGGTTCTTATTACATTAATGCTCAAATAGATATTCTCCCTTGGAGAGTTCATGAAGAGAACGTAACATTTGAATAAATAATAATTAGAAAAACAAGCATATATGAATATAAAATCTAAACTAATTAGAGCAGGTTTTGGACTGCTGTTATCGGTAGTCAGTTGCATGGCTTTATGTTCATGTGATGGTATGATATACGATGGTGAGGGCGACTGTGCTGTGAGTTATAAGGTGAGGTTTCGTTATGACTACAATATGAAATACGCTGATGCCTTTGCCCATGAGGTCAGTTCGGTAACATTGTACCTGATTGACGGTAGCGGCAACGTGGTATGGCAGAATACGGAATCGGGTGATGCTCTTGCAGAGGAAGGCTATACTATGGATGTTGACGTGGAGCCTGGAACATACAGTGTGTTGGCATGGTGCGGCACTACGGACAAAGGCTCGTTCTCTATACCATCGACAGATGTCTATACAGGATTGACTTGTACTCTGAACCGCAATTATGCCGGGGATGGGAGTGCATACGTTGACACCGATATCGATAGGCTTTATCATGGATATGTGGCAAATCTGGAGTTCAGTGATATGCCAGGCACATATTTATATACCGTGCCATTGGTGAAGAACACAAACAATGTAAGGATAGTGCTGCAGCAGTTGTCAGGAGAGACTGTTGACAAGGATAAGTTCACGTTTGCAATTAACGACAGTAATGGCAAGATGGATTGGGATAACAATCTGATAGATGATGAACAGATAACATACTATGCTTGGCATACAGAGCAAGGTGAGGCAGGAATAGAAGATACAAGGTCAACATACAGCGCTGTGGTTGCAGAACTGACTGTGGCACGGTTGGTAAAGGGACAAAATACCCGATTGACTGTTACTAACAATGATACGGGAGAAACGGTATTCTCAATTCCGTTGATAGACTATGCCCTGTTGGTTAAAGGCTATTACAATGCTGATATGGATGACCAGGAATATCTCGACCGTCAGGATGAATATGACATGATATTCTTCCTTGACGAGAAAGATAATTGGGATAGTGCGTACATATACATAAATTCTTGGAAGGTAGTGCTTCAAAATGCAGGATTTTAACAAGGGGATAGGTCATGTTTATAAAGACAATAAGCCATATTTTCGGTAAGACAGGAAATGATAGTACTGCACAAAGACGAGCGATAGCGTTGCTGTTTTTGTCAGTGGCTATGCTTGCGTTTACTTTATCATCATGCTCAAGCGATACAGATGAGATTGACACACAAGAGGAATCTACACCAACCACATTGGGCTTGACAATAATGACGCGAAGCACATCAACAGATGGTTACGAGGATGGCAGCACTTACGAGAATTATATTGACATAGCAAATGGTGATTATAGAATATATTTTTTTGATAATGAGAATAAATACATTGCGAGATTTGAAACGAGCAGTTTTGTTGCAACATCAGGCAGTAATTATACCACATACCAAGTGTTAGGTGAGGCACCTGGTAATATGGTATT
Source organism: Prevotella sp. (assembly GCA_021204735.1). Classification (GTDB taxonomy): domain Bacteria; phylum Bacteroidota; class Bacteroidia; order Bacteroidales; family Bacteroidaceae; genus Prevotella. The sequence goes on along the minus strand of JAJPYV010000222.1, from coordinate 3,828 downwards.
TTATTTGTCAGATTTCAAAGTAGTAGTACTTGCGAATTGGGGAAAGGAAAATTATGATGATGAAAGTTTAATCGTAGGTAAAACTACGATTGACAATATCTGTGAGGCGGAATCGTCAAAATATGGGCACAAGGATGATTTTGAGTTAAGCACGTCGAATTTAATACCTATGTACGGTGTACGTGAATACAAAAATATTGAAATTGAAGACGGAACATCAAATCTTATTGATGAACCAATAACATTATTGAGGGCAATGGCAAAAGTGGAGGTAATTCTCGATGGTGATATATCCGCATTTACGGAAGTCAATCTCTGCCATTATAATGATAAAGGTTATTGTGCTCCTTCCGGAGTTTATGATAAAAGTGATTATGATCATGACTTGTCTTGGGATGAGGATTATGTGAGTGAATTACATTTGGTAAATGGAAGTAACGATACGGAACAAGATAACCATAAACTTGCAATGATGCCAACTGTGAACAGTGATGGAAACTATATGTGGATAGCATACGTTCCAGAGTATGATAATAGTGGAGATGATTATTGCTATATAGAAATAAAGACTATTTATCAATATGATACCGATGTGCCATTCATAATAAACTTTGCGAAATATAATGATGATGGAACGACAGGCAATGATACTGAAAGTCGTTACAACATAGAACGCAATAATCTGTACAGATTTCGAGTAACGTATGACCACGAGTTAGAAATGCTTAATTGCAAACTCCAGATTATAGTGCAGGAGTGGGAAACGACATTTGACAATACATATTATTTTTATGACGAATACGAATAATTTATGAAAAAATATATAATATCAATTTTTACGTTTGTGGCAATTTTATCAGCCATGACAAGCTGCACTGAGGATTTATTCTTGGAAACAGGAGATTATAATGATATGATTGAGACTGTGCATGTAAATCTTAGTCTTAATGTGACAGAACTGTCGGCAGGAGAGTTAACAAGAAGTGAAGTTCCATCTGACATTCCAGAGACAGCAACAGATGCTGAAAATAGAGTGAATGATGTATGGCTGCTGCAGTATGTAGGGACAAGTCAAAACCTCATTTACTATACATACCTACCAAATGAAAAATTGGCAGATCTTGACAACATTAAAGTGGAATTAGCAAAAGTCAATGATTGTTTCATTTATGCCATTACAAACACAGGAAATTCATCATGGATAAACTCCTCCAATAAAGATAACTTTATCACAATAGACAAGTTAAAAGAGCAGACATTGCCAAAACCAGAACCTATATATGCCACAGAACTAAATAGTGACGTGAGTATAGGCATTCCGATGTCTGGAGTGAGTGATGAGGTAACAATTACGGAAGGATGTACTATCACTATTCCAGTAACACGAATGTACGCAAAACTGATGATAAATGCTGTACCACATGTAGATGAAGGTTATTCAGCCGAAGTGAATTCCGTTTCGGTAGGCGCTGTGCCAAGTACATGTGCAATAGAAACATTATATACAGGAGTTGATACAGCTGAAGGCGAGTATTCAGAAAGTACGAAATATTATCCATGGTCGTTCAAGACATCACAGGTAAGTGAGGTTGAGAATGATCCTTACCCATACGTGATTTATGTGCCGGAAAATATCAAAGGAGAGAAACCGCAAGAAGGTGGTGCTGAAGATTCAAGTAAGAAGTCAGACTATGCACCCGACAATGCGATGTATGTAACAGCTTATTTGGATTTTCAGGATAATAAGCAAGCGCATATACAGGCATATCCACATTATACTGTATATCCAGGAGGAAACGATTACGATAATTTCAATGTTAGGCGCAACTGTGTGTATCGGGTAACTTTGGATATTACTTTAAAGGATGTGTTATCACCATCGGCAAACTGCCTGTTAGCAAAACAAAATGAAACAATCGCCTTTTATCCATACTATAGAGACGAGGTGGGGCATACGGAAGGTCATGAAGGAGAAGATGGTTTCAGTGCTGAATACTATACTTTCTCAAATCACCTAAGTCCAGCTACAGAAGATAATGGATATGATGATAGTAAAAGTATTAAAGGCATGAAGATAATATGGCAAACGCAAGATGCCATAGGAGATAATTCAAAATATGATTTAGTAAAATTTGAGAAAAATGAAGCTGATCCGATTAGGAGTAAGATATACGTGCAAGCGAACAAAGAGGGTAATGCCCTGATAGCGGCATACAACAATGAAAATCCTGAAGCTGAAGATGCTAAAATTCTCTGGTCATGGCATATATGGATAACAGACAATAATCCTGCCGATGTTAATAATGCGTTGACATATAGCCACTATGCATGGGATCCAGTAACAGGAATAGACCCAGATACGAGGGTGATAGGCTATCCTGTTATGAAGTGTAATCTCGGAGCGTTGGCAAATGAACCGGCAAGTACTTCATGGGATGATTATACCAAGACATACGGAACATTATACGAATGGGGTAGAAAAGATCCGTTCCCGCCTGTTAAGACAGATGGAAAATACACAGGAATATCATGGGAAAAACAATACTACGGTTATAATGATGAAATTGGAAATGTACATGTTTATGACAACAATAACAGACCGATTGACCTGACTGGAAATACAGGATTGGAAGGAGACGAGAATGAGGAAGCTTATAAGGTATTCAATACAATATTGACTACAGATTTACCAACACAGACTCAAGAATATGGATTACAATATTCCATAGAAAATCCGACAAAATTTATTGCGGCATCTACAAATCACAGTACGGTATCTTATTATGTTAATTATGGTGATTGGTTGCCGGGCAGTGATGATGACCTTTGGGGTGGAAATGCACCAAACGAGAAGAAAATACAGATATTGAGTGTCGATAATGGAGATTATAATGACGCATACCTTGAGGACAATTATGGTGAATACAAGACAATTTTTGATCCATGTCCATACGGGTGGAGGGTATCACCAGGTGATTTGTGGTTAGGATTTACCAATGATGGATTAAATCACTATTGGCTTTCGGGTGCCAGTTATCAACAATATATTAATTGTAGTGAAGATAATTGGACAGATATTCGTGACAACATGGGTTATCACATGTATATGAATGATTGGAAAGATGGCGAGGTCTCATTTTTCCCGACACAAGGTTCCCGTACCCCTGCAGGAGATTGCTTTAATGGGGGAATTTGTGGTAATTACATGAATGCGACAGTAGATGATTTATCAAGGATAAATGGATCCTCCACAACCATAAAGCGTGTGGATATATTGCATATTCATTGTGGAAGTAGTGATGGTAATATAAAGGTTTGTCCATTCGAGGATGAGATATTTTATTTTAGCCGTGCTACGTGTGGGCCAGTGAGGTGCGTAAGAGACGCTACAAAATAGTTAAAAGTGAAAAGTTAAAAGTGAAAAGTTCGATTTTGCTTGCGTATTTTTGCTTGTACATATTGGTGTTAATTTGTAGTAAATGTAGATGTATCACAATGACGTTGACAGTGACCCACGTCACGGAAATGTTGTTAATATATGGTAAAGGTAGATGTGTTACAATGACGTTGACAGCGACCGATGGCACGGGAATGGTGCTAACTTATAGCAAAGGTAGATGTGTTACAGTGACGTTGACAGCGACCGATGGCACGGGAATGGTGCTAACTTATAGCAAAGATAGATGTGTCACAATAATCCAAGCGAGTACAAAAGAAAAAATACTAACTTGTTAATTGGAAGAGTAAAAGTCTGACATAAAAACAATTAGACTAATGATTAAAGGGTACAATTTTTTATTCGACCCCCGAAGTTTGATGAAAACTTTT
>JAJPYV010000132.1:1858-12067 GCA_021204735.1 Prevotella sp. | reverse complement strand
GTTTAAAGATAGACAAAGAGTCCTTTTAATTATATTTTCAAAATGAAACATAATCAATTAGTTGATTTGCTGACAAAAGCAGGTTGTTATGTTATCAAGCATGGTAAGAAGCACGATATATGGTATTCACCAAAAACGCAAAAACAAATTGCGGTACCAAGACACGGCAGTAAAGAGGTTGCAAGACCACTTGAGACTGAAATCTTAAAGAAAATGCTCGGACGATAATCGGAACATAAAAAAATATGATTGAAAGGATAAGGTAAAGTATATTGTATTTATGATAAATAGTAAAATGAAGCAAACAGTAACAGTAAAAGTTGAAAAACAGCCTGGAGAGAAGAATTTCGCATGTTATGTGTTGGAGGATACACCTGGATTTTTTCTCACAGGTTTTGGAGAGTCTGCAAAAGAGGCTATCGAAGATATGTATATTGCAGAACAGGAATTAAGAGAATCTATGGAAGAAGAAGGTAAGGAAATGCCAGAACTTGAATATAATTTCAAGTTCGATATCGGTTCCTTTTTCAACTACTATAGTTACCTTAGTGTTTCTGGTGTTGCAAAAAGAGCAGGCATGAATGCCTCGTTGATGAGACGGTATGCGACAGGTGTCAGCGTACCGAAAGGAAAGACTATGCGTCGGATAGAAGAATGTCTGCATAATATAGGGAATGAGCTCGAGACTGCCGTAATTGGTTGAATGTATTTCATTAGAAATTTTAGGAGAATAATAAGTTATGCAATAAAAATGTATAATGAGCATAATAGATACATACTATGAAAATACTTGCAATAGGAATGAACTACATCCAGCACAATAAAGAGTTAGATGGAGCGTTATATAAACCGAAAGAGCCTGTGATTTTCTCGAAGGTTGATTCGGCATTGCTGAAAAACGGCAAACCATTTTTCATTCCAGACGAGTTAGGAAGCATCGATTACGAGGCAGAACTTGTGGTGCGTATCTGCAAACTTGGGAAGACAATTCCCCAAAGATTTGCCTATAGGTATTATGATGCAGTAACGGTTGGGATTGATTTCACAGCGCGAGATTTGCAAAGACAGTTGCGTGCAGAGGGCAAGCCATGGGAAATGAGCAAGAGTTTCGACGGTTCCGCAGTGATTGGAAAGTGGATAGACATGAAAGAGATTAGTGATATTCAAGCCTTGAATTTCCGTTTAGACATCAATGGAAATACCGTACAAAACGGTTATTCAGGAGATATGCTTTTCACTGTGGATGAGATAATCGCATACGTAAGTAGAAACTTCACATTAAAGACGGGCGATTTGCTATATACCGGTACACCCGTGGGTGTGGGGCCAGTACATATAAATGACCATCTTACGGGATGGATAGAAGACAAAAAAGTATTGGAATTTAACGTTAAATGAAAATAAGAAGTCTTTATCTACTGATCCTCGTATTTCTGGGTTGTAGCACGATGAATGCAGACAACAAGATCCAGAAATTCTTCAACCTGACTGCAGAAGAGGTGAGGATTGACAGTATATTGCCATATTTCACATATTCAATGCCACTTGGGCAGGCATGGGAAGATTCCGTTTACACGGTCAAAATCATATATCCAGAGTTTCTGAATATGAGTGATACCGACAGTGCACGATATGATAAAATCACGGACGACGAGTTGCCGGAGCTGCCCGAAATTGAGACCAACACAGTGGTAGAGCGCAAAAAAGGATTTCTCGAGATATCTTTCGTGCCGTTGGTTATGCGCGACAAAAAATACATGAAACTCGTAAGTTTCATGCTCCAAATAGAATCCACGGCAAGGACAAAGCCCGCATTAGTTAATGGCACCAGTAGCCGAGCCACATCCGCTTCAGGGCGCTATGCCGAGCATTCAGTACTTGCCCAAGGAACATGGGCAAAAATCCGTGTGCCATCAACCGGAATATATCAAATAACCGATGCACTGATTAGAAAGGCAGGTTTCACCAACCTTGACAAGGTAAAGATATACGGCTATGGAGGAGCATTGCAAAATGAGACACTCAATGCAGACGACCTAATTGAATATGATGATTTGAAAGAAGTCGCCACCTGTACCGTTGACGGAAAGCGATTATTTCATGCGCAAGGTCCCGTATCTTGGAGCAGTAAAACATCCACGAAGCGAACACGAAATCCCTATTCAGACTATGGATATTACCTGATGACGGAAAATGAAGATGAGCCACTCACTGTAGACAGTACGACATTCGTAGATTCTTTCTATCCGTCAGCAGACGACTATCATGCAATACATGAAATTGACAATTACGCATGGTATCAAGGAGGAAGAAATCTTTTCGAAGACTCCCCTGTAACTTTGGGTAACTCAAAGACATACACTATCGACCTTCCTTCAGGAGCTACAGACTCAGGTGTCTTGTCAATTGGGACAACAGCCGGCATTGCAACTACAGTTCAGATTGCCATAAACGACTCAGTAATCGGTACACAAAAGATAACCTTGGGTTCATACGACAACGGCAACGAAACAGAATCCACTTACAGAATTTCCAACTTCAAGTCCACGAACACCGTAACCATCACCCCAACCGAGGGAGGACCTGTTCGTCTTGACTATATCTCCCTATACGAGACCAACCCAAAGCCCCGCCCTACCCTCACGGGGACCTCATACGATGCCCCTGAATACATGTATAACATAACCAACCAAGACCACCATGCAGACGGGCCAGTGGATATGGTTATCATTATTCCGACTTCAGGCAAACTGCTTGCTCAGGCAGAGAGGATAAAAGAACTGCATGAACAGAAAGACAGTATGACCGTGAGAATAGTGCCAGCCGATGAATTGTTCAACGAATTTTCAAGTGCCACCCCCGATGCCAACGCCTACCGCCGTTACATGAAAATGCTTTACGACCGTGCCGAAACAGAGGATGAGATGCCTTCATATCTGTTTCTTTTCGGTGATTGTGTATGGGATAACCGCATGAACACCTCAGAGTGTAAATCATTAGACCCCGACGATTTTCTACTCTGTCTTGAAAGCGATAACTCGTTCAGTTCTACAGATTGCTATGTAGATGATGGATTCTTCTGTAATCTCGATGACGGAGAAGGAGGAACGCCCAAAACCGATAAAGGAGATATCGCTGTAGGCAGATTTCCAGCCAGAGATGCCGACCAAGCCAAAATATTGGTTGACAAGACTATCAACTATATAAAGAACGAAAACGGAGGAAGTTGGCAGAATACCATTATGTGTATGGGAGATGACGGAAATGAGAACCAGCACATGAAAGACGCCGAGGAGATGGCATCGCTCATTGAGTCGATTAATCCATCAATATACGTAAAAAGAGTGATGTGGGACTCATACAATCGAGTATCCTCATCAACCGGCAACAGTTATCCCGACGTTACAAAATTGATAAAAGAGCAACAGAGCAACGGAGCGCTGATAATGAATTACAACGGGCATGGGAGAGCCGACCAGATATCACATGAAATAGTGCTGACCCTTTCAGATTTCGAGAATTTCACCAATAAGAATCTGCCATTATGGATAACCGCCTCGTGTGACATAATGCCATTCGACACACAAGAAAACAATATCGGAGAATCAGCAATACTCAATGCCAATGGAGGAGCGGTAGCATTCTACGGTACAGCACGAACAGTATATGTAGACCGCAACAAAGCAATCAATAAAGCATTTCTATCAGCATTGCTAACACCCGAAGACGGGAAGTACATAACCCTTGGAGAAGCCCAGAGACGAGCAAAAAACGATCTTATAACAACATCAACCGACGTTACCATAAACAAGTTGCAATATGCACTTCTTGGAGACCCAGCCCTTGTTCTCAACATTCCAAAACAAGCAGCAGTAATTGACAGTATCAATGGAGTAGCCGTGTCTTCGGCAAGTGAAATGCCATCAATGAAAGCAGGTTCGAAAATCACCTTAAAAGGACACATAAACAATGACGCATCCACTGTCGACGCCTCATTCAACGGCACAGCAACTGTTATAGTAAGAGACTCAAAGAGCGAGATTGTATGCAGGTTGAATGACACATCGAGTGATGGCGCATCCACGGCATTCACCTATTACGACCGTATCAATACTATCTACAGCGGCAGCAACAGCGTAACAGACGGCGAATTCAGTCTTTCTTTTGCCGTACCTATGGATATCAGTTACAGTAACGAGAGTGGATTGATTAATATATTTGCCATAAACACCTCTACATACGAGACAGTAAATGGATATAACGAAAACTTTATAGTTGGAGGTACAGAAACAGTGAACAACGACTCCATTGGGCCATCCATATTCTGCTATCTCAACTCCCCATCATTTGTGAACGGAGGAAATGTCAACCCAACGCCATATTTCGTGGCAGAAGTTACCGACAATGATGGTATCAACGCAGCAGGGAGCGGCATTGGTCACGACATGATGCTGATTATCGACGGAGATGCAAATATGACATATAATCTCAATGACAACTTCACGTTTGATTTTGGCAGTTACACCACAGGATCTACATTTTACAGTATTCCAGAGCTTACATCAGGAACGCACACACTTAAATTCAGAGCATGGGATATACTTAACAACTCATCCACCGCAGAACTTACGTTCAATGTAATAAATGCCCTTAAGCCCGACTATTTAAGTGTAAGTTGCACATCAAACCCAGCAACCACAAGTACAACATTCATAATCAACCACGACCGAGCAGGAAGTAATCTTGACGTACAGATTGACGTATTTGATATTTCAGGACGCCCTTTGTGGAGCCACGAAGAAAGTGGCACAGCCACATCGAGTACATACACAGTTGACTGGGATCTCAGAGGAAGTAATGGAGGGCATTTGGAAACAGGAGTATATATATATCGTATAAAAGTAAGTTCCGATAGTAGTCAGGCTGTATCGAAAGCACAGAAACTGATTATCATCAATGATTAAAAGACTACCTTCCGCATTACCACCTCTTGCCAGAATAATTCGCCATACTCTATAAGAAACGCCTTTTTAAGCATAAAAACCCACTTAATACAATAATTGTAATGAAAAACAGTTATTATGTAAGACATGTTTAATGCGTTAGCCTTTCGATACAAAGGTATGACATTTAACCAAATAGGATATTTAGAAAAAAGATGAAAAATCGGTTTATAATACTTATAGCTTTGACGCTCATTATGCCAATTTGCGCGTTTGCCCAGTCAAAGACAGAAATATTCAATCCTGTAAACACCTCCGTTACATCACAGACAATAGCGCCAGACGCCCGTGCCGCCGGAATGGGAGATGTTGGTGCCGCTACCGATCCAGATGTCAACTCACAATACTGGAATCCAGCAAAGTATCCGTTTTGTATCAGTAGAGCAGGAGTAGCCCTCAACTACACACCATGGTTGCGTCAACTCGTGAACGATATGGATCTCGCATACGTAGCAGGATACTATCGTATAGGAGATTACAGTGCTGTATCAGCCTCGTTGCGCTATTTCTCACTTGGTGAAGTTATGTTAGATTATAATTCCGACGATAACTACATGACTATAAACCCATACGAGATGTCAGTTGACGTGGCATATTCACTGATGTTGAGCGAGCGGTTCTCCATTGCAGCCGGAGTGAGATGGATATATTCAGACCTGACATACGACTACACCGACGATACGAGTCCAGGCAGTGCTTTCGCCGCCGATTTGGCAATGTATTATAACACATATTTCAATCTTGGTCAGCGCGAGTGCCAGTTTGCATTAGGATTAGACATCAGCAACATCGGTAGTAAGATTACATTCGGAGGCAGTGACTACAGTGAGTTTATCCCTACCAACATGCGTCTTGGAATTTCGTTTTTAATTCCGATAGACGAATACAACCGATTTACAATCGCAGCAGATGCCAACAAGTTGCTTGTTCCCACATATCCTATACAAGAAGATGACGAGTCGACAGAAGATTATGAGCAGCGAGTACAGAAAGATTATTATGATGTATCGAGTATAGGAGGAATTTTCAAGAGTTTTACAGATGCCCCAGGAGGTTTCAAAGAAGAGATGCAAGAAGTAAACTGGAGTATCGGTGCAGAATATGTCTATAACGATAAATTCTCTTTAAGAGTAGGCTATCACAATGAGGCAGAGAACAAGGGAAACCGTAAATATTTCACTGTCGGTGCAGGATTCCGAATGAGCGCATTCTCCCTTGACTGCGGTTATGTTATTGCCACAGCAAAGAGTAATCCACTTGACCAGACACTGCGCTTTACCCTTGGATTTGACCTTGACGGCATTAAGGACCTATTCAGGAGAAGATAATCCATTCAAGAGAAGATCCATTTATGAGCATACGAGTAGGATTCGGATATGATGTTCACAAACTTGTAGAAGGGCGAGAACTATGGCTTGGAGGAATAAAGATAGCGCACGAAAAAGGTTTGCTTGGACATAGTGATGCCGATGTATTAATCCATGCTTTATGCGATGCTATGCTTGGAGCCGCAAATATGCGAGATATAGGTTACCACTTTCCAGACACAGCCGATGATACTAAAGACATTGACAGTAAGATTTTGCTGCGCAAGACAATAGAACTTATCGCGACTAAAGGATATGTAGTAGGAAATGCAGATGTTACAGTATGTGCCGAAAAGCCGAAATTAAATCCCCACATACCCGCCATGAAGAAATGTTTAGCAGAAGTAATGGAGACCGATGAGGACAATATCTCCATCAAAGCAACGACCTCAGAAAAGCTCGGATTTACAGGACGAGAAGAAGGTATCAGTGCATACGCCGTAGTTTTAATTGAGAAATAAAAAAATAACTTACCTCTTTTACAAGTTTTTATATTTGCGAGTGGGAAAAAAACTGTATTTTTGCAAAAGTAACATTAGAAGTCATGGCATTTAACACAGAAAAAAAGCTCAAGTTGTATTATTCAATTAAAGAGGTGGCAGACATGCTTGATGTGTCACCCAGTATGCTACGTTTTTGGGAGAAGGAAATTCCTATTATCAAGCCCAAGACCACAGGAAACAACGTCAGGCAGTACACTGAAGCCAACATTGAAGATATAAAGACCGTATATAACCTTGTAAAAGTGAGAGGTTTTAAACTCTCAGCTGCCCGCAAGATGCTTCGAGAGAACAGGAATAATGCCGACAGCAAAGCCAGAGTATTAGAAACACTCATTCAAGTGAGAGAAGAACTCAAAACCATGAAAAAAAGTCTTGACTATCTTGAATAAAAAAATGCGTTACGACTCTACACGAGCCACAACGCACCACAGATATGTTTAACTAAAAAATCTCTATATATTTAAGGATACCTCTCGGCACCTATTAACCTGTAACTACCAATCTTTTACCTTACTAATACCTATCTAACTAATACCCTACCTTATAACTAATACCTAATAACTAAAACCTTATTCTTTATAATGATACCTTAGTTTACTAAAATGGTATAATCTTTTCTTTTTCACACCACAAAGATACGGCAGAAATATAAATCCGCAATGGATTACGCCCCACTTCCGAACAAAAGCATAACTTTTATTGACATAAATCAAACTTTTGTGTGCGATAACAAAATATATTTTGCCATTAGATTTGGAAAACTATTATTTTTGTTTTATTTTTGTATCACTATGCAGAAAAAATCTGCCATAGATGATAAAACACACGAGAATGCGGATTTTAATAGTGAACACAAGTGAAATGACCGGAGGGGCTGCCGTTGCCGCCAACCGGCTCGTTACCGCACTTAACAACAATGGAGTAAAGGCGAAAATGCTCGTGCGTGATAAGCAAACAGACAGTATAACTGTTGCCGGTTTGAATCACAAGCCATTACGAATGAGGCATTTTCTATGGGAGCGATGGAGCATTTTCTGTCATCTGAATTTCTCAAAAAAACATCTATTCGAACTTGACATAGCAAATTCAGGATTCGACATTACAAACCTCACTGAGTTCAAGGAAGCCGATGTAATACATCTACATTGGATTAATCAAGGGATGCTGTCGCTGAAAGGAATACAAAAGATCCTCAATAGCGGTAAGCCCATAGTCTGGACCCTGCACGACCTTTGGCCAGTGTCAGGAATCTGCCACTATGCCCGTCAATGCGATAAATACACCACAGGATGCAAGGAATGCCCATTATTGCCAAATCAGACAATATATCCAGACTTAGCAAAACAGATATGGAACAAGAAGAAACACATTTATCAAAATTCAGGAATCCATTTTGTAGCATGCAGTGAATGGCTCGCCAATAGCGCCCGAAAGAGCGGTTTGACAAAAGACATGGAAGTGTCGTCAATTCCAAACCCAATAGACACGAATATATTCCAGCCACTCGACAAGATTAAAATCCGAAGGGATTTGCACCTACCTGTAGATAAGAAAATCGTGTTATTTGTATCACAGAAAGTAACCGACGTACGTAAAGGAGCATCAAAACTTATAGAAGCCGTAAATAAAATAAGAGAAGAACATCCCACAGCAGCAAACACCATTGTAGTCGCATTACTTGGCACACACGCCGAAGTTTTGAAGCAGCAAATAAATTTCCCCTGCATAGAACTTGGCTATGTTTCCGGAGATAAGCGATTAGCACAAGTTTACAGTGCCGCCGATGTCTTCGTACTGCCATCCATGGAAGACAACCTGCCAAATACTATAATGGAAGCCCTTGCCTGTGGCGTGCCCTGTGTAGGTTTTAATGTCGGAGGGATTCCCGAAATGATTGACCACATAAAGAACGGATATGTTGCAGAGTACAAGAATGCAGACGACCTTGCCAAAGGAATATGGTGGGTACTTGCCGAAGCCGATAGAGAAGAACTGAAGAACAACGCCATACACAAGGTTCACACATGTTATTCACAACATAGCGTAGCTTCAAAATACATAGAAGTGTACAAACAAGCCATTAAAAGCAACAAGAAAAAATATGATTAAATTCTCTATTATAACCGTAACATACAATGCCGCCTCGGTATTCATGCGTACCGCCATGAGCGTCATGGAACAAGACTATCCCTTTGTGGAGCATATTATCATAGACGGCGCATCATCCGACGGTACGGCAGAACTTGCAGAAGAATACAAGACAAAATCAGACAAATCAGGAAACAAACATCAAGTGATTATAGTTTCCGAGCCAGACAAAGGGTTATACGATGCGATGAACAAAGGAAGAATGAAAGCAACAGGAGACTATGTATGCTTTATGAATGCAGGCGATTATTTCCCGAATATCGATATACTTTCCAAAATCTCCACAAGTATGAAACTCGAAAAAACAAACGAGACAGGCGAGCCATTGCCAGCCGTGCTTTACGGAGACACCGATTTAGTTGACAACAAAGGGAATTTCCTACGCCGTCGCCGCCTCACGCCGCCAGAACATCTTACATGGAGAGATTTCAAACACGGGATGCTCGTATGTCATCAAGCATTTTATGCACGTACAGACCTTGCCAAAAAGACGCCCTACGACCTGCAATACCGATTCTCTGCCGATGTAGACTGGTGTATCCGCATTATGAAAGAAGCAGAAAGAGAGGCACTTGCCATCGTCAACGTCCACGATACCATAGCAAACTATCAGATTGAAGGTCAATCCACAATAAACCACCGAGCGTCGCTGTTGGAACGGTTCAGTATAATGAGGAAACACTACGGACTGTTGTCAACTATCCTCATGCATATTTGGTTTGTAATCAGAGCTATAATAAAATAGGTTTTTATAAATATTCTTTTATATTTGTTTGTCCCAAAATTTTTCCGTAACTTTGTAAACAAATATTTGCATTGGGGTAAGAATGTCATAGTATGCTGAAATCTACGGTTTTGAAAAGATAAAAATATTAGATTTCACAACAATAAAAACAACAAAAAAGCAATTGATATGAACAGTAAAAATCTCATGAACAAAGCAGCGGACAATATCAGGATCCTTGCTGCATCAATGGTTGAAAAGGCAAATTCAGGTCATCCAGGCGGTGCAATGGGAGGTGCGGACTTCATCAACGTACTTTTCTCTGAATTTTTGGTATACGACCCAGAAAATCCTTCATGGGCAGGCAGGGACAGGTTTTTCCTCGATCCAGGGCACATGTCACCGATGCTGTACAGTGCACTTTGCCTACAAGGAAAGTTTACCCTTGACGAACTATCACAGTT
>JAJPYV010000132.1:0-1758 GCA_021204735.1 Prevotella sp. | reverse complement strand
TCAAACGGCATACAACTTTCCACAGAATGCGGTGTCGTAATGAATGAGGACACAGAAGCGAAGTACAAGGCATGGGGATGGAACGTTATGAAGATTAACGGTAATGACCCCGACGAGATACGAGAAGCCCTGAGAGCCGCTCAAAAGGAAGAAAAACGCCCTACCCTTATCATCGGTAAGACCATCATGGGTAAAGGCGCAGTAAAAGAAGACGGCTCCAACTATGAGAACAGTATCAAGACACATGGCGCACCACTTGGCGGTGGCGCATACATCAACACGATAAAGAATCTCGGTGGAGACCCGGAGAATCCTTTCCAGATTTCCCCAGAGGTAAAGGAATTATATGCAAAGCGCGCTGAGGAGTTGAAACAGATTGTTGCCGCCCGCTATGAGATTGAAGCACAGTGGGCAAAGGCAAACCCCGAAAAGGCCGCACTTATGAAAGAGTGGTTCAGTGGGAATGCACCAAAGATCGACTGGAGTGTACTGACACAGAAAGAAGGATCTGCAACCCGTGCAGCTTCCGCAGCCTGTCTTGGAGTTCTCGCAGAACAAGTACCAAACATGATCTGTGCATCCGCAGACCTGTCGAACAGTGATAAGACAGACGGATTTTTGAAGAAGACTAAGTCGTTGACGAAAGATGATTTCAGTGGCGCATTCTTCCAGGCAGGCGTCAGTGAGTTGACTATGGCATGCATGTGCATCGGCATGCATCTGCATGGAGGTGTAATTCCAGCCTGCGGTACATTCTTCGTTTTCTCCGACTATATGAAACCAGCAGTCCGCATGGCAGCCCTAATGGAAGTGCCTATCAAGTTCATTTGGACACACGACGCATTCCGTGTCGGAGAAGATGGTCCTACCCATGAGCCAGTTGAGCAAGAAGCCCAGATACGTCTGATGGAGAAGATTAAGAATCATCACGGCAAAGATGGCGTAAGAGTATTCCGCCCAGCAGATGCAGATGAGACAACAGTTTGTTGGACTATGGCAATGGAGAACACAGAAACACCTACGGCACTTATTTTCTCCCGCCAGAACATCGCAAAGTTGCCAGCCGGTAATGATTACGAGCAAGCCCGCAAGGGAGCTTACATCGTAGCAGGTTCTGATGATGACTTCGACGTTATCCTCCTCGCTGACGGTTCTGAGGTTTCAACCCTCGTGGCTGGTGCAGAACTGCTTCGCAAGGATGGCATCAAAATCCGTATCGTGAGTGTTCCGAGTGCAGGATTGTTCCGTGGACAGAGCAAGGAATATCAAGAAAGCATACTGCCAACCGGTTCAAAGATTTTCGGTATGACAGCAGGACTGCCTGTAACTCTCGAAGGCCTTGTTGGTGCTAACGGCAAAGTATTCGGTATGCCGAGTTTCGGTTTCTCCGCACCTTACAAGGTACTTGACGAGAAATTAGGTTATACCGCTCAGAACGTATATAATCAAGTTAAAGATTTCTTGAAATAAATCGTTAATGACAATGAACAATCGATAGGGTGAAAAACAGTTTCTGCCCTACTGATTGTTCATTGTCTGTTTTAAATTTGATAACCATATTATGGAGATAAAGACAATAGGGTTGGCATCCGACCATGCAGGATATGACCTGAAACAATATGTTATAAAATATTGTGAGGAGCATGGCTATCCATACAAGGACTATGGCACATATACCACGGACAGTTGTGATTATTCAGATTTCGGTCATGCTCTTGCGGAAGGTATTGAGAAAGGAGAAGTTTATCCTGGTATCGC
>JAJPYV010000054.1 GCA_021204735.1 Prevotella sp. | reverse complement strand
TGTCCGTGGTAATCATCAGGTATGCGCTTTTATTAATACTTTGATTTTCACACATTAAAGGTACAAAATATCCTGATGATTACCAACTCTTATACCATCTTTTTCTGATATTTCTTATCCCGAACTCGCGTATTTTTTGCCGAAAAAAGATGTTGTTCGATAATCTTTTTCTCAACGGCATACAGATGATTGTCATCAAAATGAAAAACAATAAGAGGAACACCTGATGAGCATCGCAGACAAAAACTGCTTAGGAAAAAGGTCTTGATTGAAACCGTCAACGACTAACTGAAGAATATTGCACAGATTGAACATTCAAGGCACCAGTCATTCCACACCTCGCAGAATTTCCGCATATTGTTTTTTTTGATAAAAAAACTGGCCATTGATGTTTCTTCCATTAACAATGGACAACTTGCTCCCTTTTGAATTTATATCGAACTCACGTTAACATATTTTATTCCTATCGAACAGTCCAAATATCTCGTTTCTATATCATAGATTTTTAATCAGCGTGTCGTTCATTACTATTGGACATTTTATTTATATTAAATGATCGTTCCACATCTAATTCTGGCATAGTTAATAAAATAGTCCTCTCTTTTCGGTTTTCGATTTGGAGTTCAACCGAAGCATTCTTAGCACGAGTTGAAGCCCACAGGCGTAATGCAGATATTTGTTCTTTCATCGTTATTGATAATGGTACAGTTTTGTTTATAGCATTTACCAAATGACAAGATTTCAAAACCGGTATTTCAGGATTATCAACATACGCTGCAAACATCGCTTCTTTAATGCATTCTTCAATTTCTGCTCCATTGAATCCTTCTGTTTTCTTACTAAGCAACTCCATTGGGAAAGATTGTGGATTCTGATTCTTTTTCACAAGATGGATTTCAAAAATTTTCTTGCGTTCCTCTTCGTTGGGAAGATCAACAAAGAAAATCTCATCAAATCTTCCTTTACGGAGAAGTTCAGGCGGAAGAAGATTGATATTGTTTGCCGTAGCAACAACAAACACTGGAGATGTTTTCTCTTGCATCCATGTAAGAATTGTCGAGAAAATTCTTGAAGTTACACCCCCATCAGTTGCTCCACTTGATTGCACTCCACTCAAACCTTTTTCAATCTCATCAATCCACAACACGCATGGTGCAACAGCTTCGGCCGTCGCAATTGCTTTTCGAATATTGTCTTCGCTACTTCCTACAAATCCTTGGAAAACCTTGCCAATGTCAAGCCTTAGCAAAGGCATATTCCAAAACGAAGCAATTGATTTTGCTGTCAGACTTTTACCACAACCTGGAACACCGAGCAAAAGCAATCCTTTCGGTTCTTGCAAACCAAAGTCTCTTGCTTTCTTCTCATACGCTTTCTGTCTTTTAAAAAGCCAGTCTTTAAGGACTTCCATACCTCCAACATCTTTCAAATTTTCATTCTTGGGAAAATAATCAAGAATGCCCGACTTGCGAATTATTTGCTCTTTCTCTGATGATACGATATATGGCGAGTTCTTCCCCAGATTATCCTTAACAGCAGCAAGACAGAATGCTAAATCCGCCTCCATAGAAGTCATACCTAGTGCAGCATCTATCAATTTATTCCTTTGCTCTGCAGATAATGATAACTTTATATCCTTTTCAACTTGTTGTAATGTTTTATCCAAATCATAACGACTAGGTAAAGGAATATTCAAGGCCGTTACATACTTTTCAAGCTCAGTAGGCAATTTATATGTAGCAGACACAATGATCACATGAGTGTTTGTAAATCTTGCCTTATCTGCAATTATTCTTAAAAGATGCTTAATTCTTGGTTCTTCTATATAGTTGTTAAAATCTTCTAACAAGAAAACATCTTTATAAGAACGATCAGTTGCTGATAAAATATATTTTAGCACCTCTTCAGGTTCTTCCATGTTCTCAACCTGATTCCGTGAGTTTTTTTGAATTAGGAAAAGCCCATCTACACAATTCCACTCATATATATGGTTGTTTTTGGGGGCAACATTCCCCACGGCAGTTCTAACTTTTTGTTTTGTTCGTTCATACTCAAAACTCGTTAGATAAAGTACTGGGTAAAAAGCATTCAGTAATGCTTCTATTTTTTTAAAGATTTCTTCCATCGCTTCTATTTTCTATTCTGTTCTATAATATTAACCCTGCGAGGCTTCATTTTGTATAGGTACTTTGATGGTATTTCCTTTTTGGTCATTACTCGTTTATTCCCTAAAAGTGTTTCCAACTCGTCCATGGCTGCATGTGCCTTTTCATTAACATCGTTTGGTAAATAATCCGAGTCGGTAACTATAGTACCATCTTTTAGGATAATAAACTTAATTTGTGCAATAGGTTCGTCTTCTGTCTTATCTACAGACCTACCAACCATAAAGAATGAATACACTTCTTCCTCTGTAGGTTGGAATTTGTCATTAGACAGATATGTGAACCCTTTTCTTTTAAATGATTGAATTAAAGATTTCCTTGCATATTCAGCATTAAGCTTATAAAATGTATTTTGAAGTTCTTCGACTTTTAGGGGTGCATCAGGAGTATAATAGGTGTTGTAGCTCACCTTATTTGTTGTGAGATCAACTTGAAGGATATATTCACCATACATGTTTTGTTTTTGGTTTGCATCAGATACTGTAAGAATGTTATTGTTCAAACAGTATTTCCACCCTAAAGAATCACACGCTGTCTTTAGCACCTCAGCATTCATTACATTGCTATTACGAGCAAAACGAGAAGATTCAAAACGAGACATAAATTATTTATTTAAGATTTTTCTAAGCGTTTTCTCTATATCATCTTTGTTAACATTCTGAAGCGAAATACGACCTCTTGGTCTTTTAAGAGATTCTATTTTTTTCTCCATAGTCTTAGGTAAAATACTATTGAGTCTAAATGAATATCCTCCAATACCTATGGTCGCATCATATCTAGTGCCAAACATATTTTCTCTATAATCAAAAACAGAAACATAAGAGAATCCAGACGTGTTATAAAGCAACTTTTTTAGATGTTTAGTCCCTTCGTCAATGTTCTTAAACTCTCTCTTGGAATATAGGAAATTGAGGGCTGCGACATATTTCGTAACACTTTTTTCATCATCAAGTTTTGCATTATTGATGATTTCTTTCGCCATATCTGTAATTGATCCAGAAAGTGGAACTTCAACAAATTGTTTATTATTTTGATTATCCTTTGTGCTTCGGAGACGATCCAATTCTGCATATGCTTCTTCAAGATTACTTACAACATCGGAGTTTACAGTCAGAAGAACAGCATCTTTTATCAGGGATGAATATGCCGCCTTTATATTTTTATATTCATTTACGTTGATTGAATCATTTCCAATTGCTTGGTTTATTTTCTCATGCAATGAGTCACATTCACCATACCATACAGAGTTTTTTGCCTGAAGGGTCTTCTCGTCGTATTCTGTATAAAAATCGACAAAATTCTCTTTTTTCTCAGAAATCTGACGAAGGTAATCTATCCTATCACATTTGATTTTAGCTATTTTTTTAGGCTCGCTATTGCGTACATCATTAAGAATTTCATTCTCATAGATATTGGCAAATGTTTCAATATATTCTTGACGCTTGGATATTGCAATCTGATAATGAACAAGCGCCATTTCTTCTCGACTAACTTTTTTCTTTATGCTTACATTATTGGATGAAAGAACATTGAATGAAAGAACATTGAAACTTCCATTAAAAAGCACGCACTGACCCTTCTTTACTTCTAATACTTGTTTGGTATGGAATTGTGGCAGTTCTACGCAGTAGAAGTTCGGATATAATTTGGAAAGTCGTTCTATCTCTTTCATTATATCATCATGAGCTTCTTGTGAGATTGTGGGTTTATTATAGTATGGCTCAGAGTAAGCTATGAATATTCTCTTGTTTGCTTTGAGCAATGGTTCAAATTGTTTTACACGAACGTTTAAAAAGGTCCGGTTAACAAATGGGCTAATCAACCAAACTTCATCTGGATTATCTTGTTTAAAGATCTTATCAAGTTCAAGCTCAAAAGAAACTTGGTCATATAAAGCTTTTTTGTGAAGTCGTTCAAGTTCATTGCAATTGACTCCGCCTTCGGACTCTTTATCTTCTTGTTGTACGAGTTCTGCTTCTATCTCTTTTTGTTCCTCGTTCTTTTCCTGATTAGCAGGTACGATGGTCCATCCACCATCTTCTTTTGGCAACTTCAGTGAATTAGAAATGCACTGATCAAGCAGCTGGACAGTCCATTCTTTGTCACTTTGAATTAATCCAGAGAAATGAGGAAGGATCGCGTTTTGAGTGTCGTCATATGCAAATACCCTGAAATCTTCTTCATTACGAATGGACTGAAGAATGAAGACGTAAACACAAACTGTAACTGTATTTGCCTCCTTTATGACAGCCGACTGAAGAATATATCTGTTTTTTGCATTTTGTACTTCAGGAGCTTGTACTTCTGCAAAATTCTTAATTTCTTGCAGTGACATCTCGTCAGTAGGCGGATCGCATTTTTCTATAGTCCGATTGGCGGATGAGAAATCGTTTGATAAATACAAATATTCTGGATGGTTAGGGTCGTATGATATTTCGAATGACTTGTTATACGTAATAGGTCGTTCCCCTTCTGCGGCAAAAACTTTCCCTTTTTCTGTTAATGAAAAATACGACTCATCACCTTCGAGCATACCATACCCTTTCATCTTATCAATAGATTCAAGTAACATTGTGTACTCAGCCACATCATGAACAATGTCCAATCCTAATATCTTGCCAATTCCTTCTAATGAGGCATTGTTGTCAATATCAATTATACCTACTACTGCTCTTTCCAATGGTGTAATTGGTTCTGGGCGGACTGTTGTAGCCATGTAGGAAAGTGCAGAATAGGTGTAATCTGTTGCAGTTATACCTATTACACGTTCTGACGTCCTTTTCACGGAAGCAATCGCTTTTGCGATTCTTAATTCCACAGAAGTTTCAACATCTGTTGATTCTATAACATTATCTTTGTTTGCCATAACTGTTTAACTCAACTGATTTATACCTACTACTTGCATCGCCTGTATAGAAGTTCTATAATTAACATCTCTCGCAAAAAAATCTTTATCTCCAACAACAATCAATAATCTCTTGGCACGGGAGAAAGCAACATTTATTCGTTCAATAGCTTTCGCAAATCCAATTCTGTCGGTTCGAACTGTTGAGATAATGACGATATTTCTTTCCATACCTTGGAAACTATCCACGACATCAATTTTGAACTTGCCAGGTCCCAATTTACCTTCTTTGTTCATTTTTTGAAGTTCTTTTACTTGGGCACCGTAGAATGTGATGATACCAATCTCTTCATCTTCTGGACGAGTACAATGAGATAGATATTCTTCATACCCCTTTGAGGCTGTGAGAACTTTAAGGATTTTTTCAATGGCTTTCAATTCAGCCCTATTCATTGGTGAGTGCCCAATCTTTTCTTCTTTACCGTCGACATCTACCCAAATTGCGTGTACGTCTGGATTGATAAATGGCAAGTTTTCAAGTCCATGGTATCTACTTCCTCTATTGCTCCAGTCTGCGCTATCCATGGTTTCCTCTATACCGCATTTCAATCCTCCCTCAATATCGTCTTTATAAAAATGAGAAATGCAATTCATAATTTGTTTGTGCATACGATATTGAGTGTCAAGAGTTGAAACTAAAGATTTTCGATATTTTTGAGATGCTTCAAACAGCCGCTTAAATTGAGACTCTTTAATATTTTCCAACTTGTCAACTAAATCACCTCTCCCATTCTTACGTAAGGCCTCTTTAACCTCGTCGCCATCAATCATTGGCGGTAGCTGTTTGTGGTCGCCAATTAAGATTATTTTCTTTCCTAATACCATAGGTATAGCCATCTCTAAAGGAGTAGCCTTTGATGCCTCATCCATGATAACCACATCAAACACCATATCGTTGTTATCATAAAGTGACGAATAGATAGTATTAAAGTTCTTAGAACCACAAATACTACATGTTGCAGCTACAAGATTCACATTTCTTTCGTAAGATTCTGTAAATGTTTTTCTTACGAAATCATCTTTCTCTGTCAGGTCTTTTTTCCACCTTGCAATTACCTTTGCATATCTGTCTGAAGAATCCATTTCGTTGAGAATAGTATCAATCCAAAGATTAACAGCATTATCTACATTATCCTCGGTCGGTTTATTGCTCCAATTTTGTAATTGAGAAAAAAGATACCTTTTGCATTCACGCACCATTCTTTCCTCACCATCCATTTTTGGTATTCTAATAGGTCTAATGCCTCTTTTGCCTTGAAGCCTTTCCAATGCATTATCTACTGCAGTATTGGTTTGAGAAGTTAACAATATCTTACAATTCGGATTTCTAAATACTTCCTGCCATATTATCTCGGCAATTACAGTGGTTTTACCTGTACCCGGAGGTCCCTGGATGAATGCCATATCTTTAGCTTCTATTGCTTTTGCAACAGCTTCACACTGACGTTCATTCATATTGTCCTCTATCTTTCGTTCTTTCACTTCAGCTTTCACAGATTCTATATCCGAATCTGTTTCCGCAGCGTATCTTGGGTCGAATAAGAAGTTTGATAAATTGGGGTTTGTTGCGTATGATATTGTTTTCCCATACCTGTTTTTACTGCCAGGTTTAAGAATTCTGTCAATCGCATCTTTTTGTCTTGCAATATTTATTGCCTCGCCTATCAATGGGAATTGTATATAATCACCAACTCCTATCGAAATCTCTTTTGAATCTAATTTATCAGCGAACTCCTTACACACCTCTATTTTGACAGAATTACGAGTTCTGTTTATGCAAATGCCTAGCATTTCAGCATTATAAATTAGTTCACGTTGTTTTTTAGATAGTTCTTTTATTTTATCCAGGTCATCTTCATCTTTTGCCTCTGATAGTTGTTCAGAAATAAGTTTATATGATGACGGTATAAGATTCACGTTCTGTCTTCCAAAATCACCCTGTAAATCTTTCTCATACTGCTCTCTTAAATTGACATCTTCATGGAATGTGATAACAGTAGTTCCATTCGGCTTTTCAATACGCAAATCAAATATGCGGGAATGCTCAGAGGCCACACGACGCATTCTTGATACGATTTTGTCTCTTGACTCTTCGTCATCGAAACTTAATTCAAATGAGATTGCGTCATCTTTAATAGTCCATTTGCATGATAAATCGTGCAATGCCTTCTCTATGGGATCGATACAACTTTGTTTGTAATCAGTATCTTCACTCAAGAAAGATACAGTCAGTGAAGGTTTATATTCTGGAAATAGGACATTGATGTTATCAGGTATTACTTCACTAATCTTTTCTTTAATGGTTTCGTATTCAGAAGAATTGTTCGGTGAACAGTCTGCCCGACCAACAGCAGTGTTTATCCTCAAACAAGATTCGCCTACAAGAGATCTTGCTAAAGATTTCATCGTTTTTTTATTCACAGCCTGACGGAATGCATATACATACTCAACTATAGTACACTTCGTTTTCTTTCCTTTCTTCTTATACGCATTAGGTATAGCATGAGCCCAACCTCTTGGCTGTTTGTCTATTTTTGTTTTGTCAGGTATAATACCATAATATACTCCGTCTTTTGCTGACAAAGCAGCGGGGACTTGAATGTCAGGATCGAAATTCGGGACGATAATTTTAACCCGACAACTGTCAAAAACTAAAGAATAATCCTCAATTTTAGAACAATCAATAGGTTCTTTTGCATGGAGAACATAGAACTGTTTTTGATTTTGTTGAATAATATTTATGTTTACAAATTGATCCTTTAGAGTTTGAAGAAGATCAACTTGGTCCTCTTCCATGAATGAAATTGAAATGTTTGTGGAAGATGTGGCTTTTAATACATTTTCAAAACGCTCCCTAATAATATCTTTAGCATGAGTTGCATCCTCATCAGACTTGAAAGTGTACAGATTGTCAGACTTCTGAGGATATTCTGTGTCATAATCCGAAAGAAGAGATTCAAATTCAGAAATAACTTCTTCTTTATCAGCATCACTTGTTTTAAAAACAAATTCTCCTTGTAACTTGTGTGATGGATACATTGATGACATTTTATAGCAGGATTGCTCGGCTGATGATTCTAACTCTTTTAACTCGTCATCAGAAACATCAACATATCCGTCAAATATTAAAGAACATTCTTTGCCATCTTCATCAGTCTCAAAGCGAGGCTTTCTAAGATGATCATCGAAATCTCCTATGTTATATTTCAGCACCTCGGCATTTGTCATGGCGACAATCTCAAGATCAATCACATCAATCTTCTCCTTTCGATGATTTTTCTCTGGATGAATTTTCCCAATATGAGAAATCTTACGGAGTTCCTGCTTGGATTTTGTCAATGCCTCAAGGCCTTCAGCGTATGACGCCCAAATCTTTTGATCTTCTTCTTTGCGAATCTCTTTTAATGGCTGTTTGAGTTCAGCAACTGATTGTACAAAAGATTTTAACTCTGACAATCGCCCATCTCCCCAGTGAAGTTCACAAGCCTTGTCAATAACATCAATGCTATTATCTTCTATACAAATATTGCAACGACACCTTATATATTCGTTTTCGTCGTTTGGAATAATGCCACTTTCCGTAAGTAATGATGGGCCAAAGAAAGATCTCTTCCCATTGTCAATTTGTGCACGAATACTACGTCCTACGTCTTCAAGAATAATTAAAAACTGTTGACGAGGAATTTTGCCTTTTGACATTCCATCATTCACAAACACGCATGTATGGATACCATTAAACAGAGGAATTGAATCTCTAAAAGATGTCGCATTATTTTTTTTGTGATATTCTTCATTGGAATCATTATATCTGATGATAATAGGTACGACATTCGAATCCTCAACGTAAACATCAGGTTGTTCAAAGCGTTCAAAAGGAGTCATAATTGTTACTTTAAATATACTATACTAACATTTTTATCAAACATATTAAGTTGTGCTCGAACAATCTCACTGCCTTCAATCATGAGCACAACTCCATAATTTTCAAACGAAGCAACTTCCAACGGTGCACCCATTGCCAATGCGTTTTCATCATAGCCATAGCCACGCAATTCTACTATGTTACCATTCACATTCACTATCTTCATCTGTTTGGGAGCCATCTGAATATTATTTTGCCATATAGGATGAATGCCATCAAGATTGTACATGATTACTGTATAGCCCTCGTTACCTTGAATATTTTTCTCGATTATAAGTCGACGATTACATCCATAATTGTGGCCAGAAACATCATTACCATTTTGAAAACGGATATGATCAGAAGAGTCAAATACTATTTGTCCATCTGAAGGGTAATTATTCCCTTCTAAAATACGTCTTATAAAAAAACTGTCCATTTTTGATAATATTTTTGAATAGCCATATCGTGAACACAAAGATACAAAAAAACGCACATATAGAAATAGAAATTCCTTGTTTAACATTGCATTTCACTATCTCTTGCTTATTTTACGGGAAATCTTATAGTTTATTCCAATTCACTACTATAAAACATTTTTATAGATCCTTCTGCATCTTCATCCCTTTGTTTCGCCGCTTTTCTTAACCATTTGATGGCTTCTTTATCGCTTTGAGATACACCATCCCCATAGTGGTAGCATAATTCCACGAAACATTGGGCACCAGAATTACCTTGTTCCGCTGCTTTCATATACCAATTGAAAGATTCTTCTAAGCTAAATGGTACACCTTTAGCAAAGAAGTAACGAACTCCCAATTCTATTTGGGCTTTTGTATTCCCTTGTTCTGCAGCATTAACTACTACTTCAGGTGGTTCGTGTGAAAAATTTTTATCTTTGCTTGATAAATAGATTGCTATTCCGCCTATTAGCAATACAAGTGCCAATCCAATTGCAGCGAATATAGCTTTTGACTTACCGTGCGACTTGCCTGATTGTTTGACGGGTTCCTCTGTCCCTCTATTCTTATTGTCAGCTTGTTCGTAAATGGGTTTTTCATTAGTGATGTCACTCCCGTTATTCGACATATCCAACGCATTGCTTTCCTCTTCAAGAACATTGTCCGTTTTTACGGGTGCGCCGCAATGCGGACAGGATGCAGATCTTTCGGGGACAGTATTCCCGCAGTTTTTACATTTAATAAGTGCCATATCAATACAACTTTAATTTATGATTAGAAACATATATAACTTTTGTACTCGACCAAGATACTTTCGTCAATGTCTTTAAAGGTAGCCTTGCTTTCACAGATCATAATATCTACGGCCTCTTGCACCAAGCCTTTGAAATCAGACCAATAACAGCCGCTCCCAACGCTTGTCGCGGTCCATGGCGCTTGCACCAAGCCTTTGAAATCAGACCAATAACAGCATGATACATGGTATTTCCCCTCCTTCTTGACAACTTTAGGCTCACAGTCAAAGGATTGCATCAATCTCAAATATGCTTTTTACCGTCATCTTTGAGAAGATGTATGTTAGCGAAATCATCCTGTGAAAACAAGCAAGTACGCTTGTCGTAATTTGCATGCCAGAATAATGGAAGGACATGCCAAAGTCTCTCTAACATATATGACTGCCAGGCTCCATCACAAGAGTCTTCTACCTTTATATAGTCAAATATCTATAAATTGTATGCTCCCTCAGGTTTTTTATAGCTACATAGCTCTTTGCACCCAACCCTGAATGTTCACACTCTGTCACAAACAATGACTCACCAGAAGGTACAGATATACATGCCAAGGATTCGAATAAAGCATCATGCTCCTCATTATTAACATGTTCCATAATAGTCTTGCCCGACAAGATATAACGGGAAGAATCATTGAAAGCCAATTCTTTTGTGGCATTGTGAAATATCCTCATAGCTTTCATTTCGATTATGTATTGCTTTGAATGCAACTATATTGGTTTTTATTCTATTACCATGTTTTTAGAATGCCTGTTCCTACCATATATAATTGTATAATATTAAAACTCCAGTCTGAATCCCTTCTGCTTCAACTCGGTATATTTCTCAGGACTAAATTTGTACTTAACGGGAATGCGTGTTGGAGTACCTTCAGGACGTTTTTCCGACTCTTCAAGAATCTCCAGTTTGAGCATCTTGTTGTAGAAGTTGCGTCTGTTGAACTTCACGCCGAGAAGCGCCTCGTACAAGTTTTGCAGTTCTGTCATAGTGAATACCTCGGGAAGCAGCTCAAACCCGACCGGCTCGAAACAGATGCGCTCTTTCAGGCGAGTAACAGCCATGCGGAGAATCTGGTCATGATCGAAAGCCAAGTGGGGAATCTCATCGTAAGTAAACCAACGGGCACTTGCCGCATCGTCACCCCCTTTCACCTGGGATATTTTGACCAAGGCATAGAAAGCGATGGTGATGACGCGCTCGCGGGGATCACGCTCCACGGTCGTGAAGGTGTGGAATTGCTCTACGGTGGCGTTCTTCAGTCCGGTCTCTTCTTCCAACTCACGCAATGCACACGCTTCTGCGGTCTCGTCAATCTTAATGAAACCACCAGGGAAAGCCCATAAACCTTTGAACGGATCAATTCCACGCTGTATCAACAACACTTTAATGCTCACTCCGTCAAACCCGAATATCACACAGTCAGTTGTAACTGCTGGATGGGGATATTGATATGTATACTTCATCGTTTCCATTTCCATTGCTGTTACTATTGCTTTATTTTTACGCAAAAATAGGGTCTTTCTACATATCCTCCAAATATTTTGCTTATTTTTTACGCAAAATTAAACTTCTGCTTGTTTTTTACGCAAAGTCAAACAATAGTATAGACAACAAAATAGGCCGTATGGGAACAAAATGGGAGAAGCATAATCAACAAGGCTTCCGAAACAGCCAGTTTTCAGCCAATTGTGCCTCTATTGTTTCTCAGAACACGCAGTTTGCTGATTTTCAACGGTAGTAAGCAATCCATTGACTTTTAGTTTGTCACTATTGTAAACTGATGTTTCGCTTTGAATTGATGCGGTACCCTACGGTTATAGTGACCTCCCAATTGTAGAAACTTGATTCCTTTGGCCTGAATTTTTCTTCAATAACCCCATGTTCAATGGCTATTTCCAAAATGGAAACAACCATTTCTTTCTGCATTTCCTGTTTTCGCCAATGCGTGTGCAAGAATTATTTTTCAATTCTACATACGTC
>JAJPYV010000423.1 GCA_021204735.1 Prevotella sp. | reverse complement strand
TTATTATAGTATTAATGTTTTGACATATCAGTATGTCTGCATTTTGCTGTATTATCGTGTCAATAATTCATATCTCCAATGTTTTATATTTCAATATGTCATTTTTCCGTGTTTCACGTTTAACTTCTCTTAAATGTTTCTATATGTATCATTTTTATAGTTTCAGCATATCAAAATGTCAACATTTTACCGTATTATCTTATCAATAGTTCAATATTTTGCTGTTTTACATATCACGTTTCAAATTTTTCTTTGTTTCACTTTTATTTTTTTGTTTATTAGTGTCCCACTGCTACAAACAGTGGGACAATCGGTGTTTCACTGTTTCGTTGTTTCCGTTTCATCTTCTTCAATTTGTCCTGTGAGCCACAGCCACCCGGCTATTGGAGCATCTTGCTTTATATCAGGAAGAAAATCTTCTCTGAAATACAATGGGACTAAACAAATCGCCTTTATGGTAACGCCACGCCACAAAGTTTTGAGCATCGGCATCACCGGCTTTGGCTCTCTCTAACCATTGTTCCATGAGTGAGCAACCACAGTAAGGACAGGTAACGGTTTCCTCAGAAACGCTCCGCCCACATTGTTTACATCTGATGTCTTCCATGTTTAATTTATCTTATCATTATCAAATATAATATTTCTCATTCTCAATTATCGCATCTAAACCTATAAATGTAATATCTCTTGCAAAAATAAAGAAATTTTTTAATAATTCATTATTACAACAAACTTTTTGTAATGAAATATATGAATAATTCAAATTCACCAGTCACTGACTGATGTTTTCAAAATTATAGCTATTTATCCAAATGACTGAAGAATTAAAAATTTACAATCCAAGCATCAGTGACGGCTGAATGCCAAGAACTTTGCAAAGCAAACTTGCAATTTTCAAAGTCGGTTCAGAACGCCCTGTCACAAAATCATTTACACGTGAGGGACTTACCCCTATCTCAGCGGCAAGTTGCCGCTGTGTCATACCCTTTTCTTCAAGGGAAAGTTCTATCAATTCGGCAACAGTAGGCTTTCCCATGGGGTAATGTTTCTTCTCATACACCATGACAATATCAGAAACGATAGATAATTCAATCGCATTCTTATCGTCCGCCGGAGTGTTGTCATCCACCAACGGCAGAAGTTCCTCGATCCTTTCGAGAGCATACTCATACTGCTCTTTCGTAATCTCATCCATAGATTCATACTCTTATATCGTTGAACAATCTATTTTGTCGTACTCTTTATGAGTGCCAACCCATCGTATATAAATATACCCCATAACAAATTTAATAACAACTACCAAGCGATAACGATTACCTCTGATGTTGAAAACATAGTGTTGATTACCAACATAATCTGTGGAACGAAAGTCAACTTTAATATCTGACAGGCTTTTCCATTCTGCATTCTCCGCTATTTCATACCATCGCTCCAAAGCAACACGTGAATCTTCGAACCCTTTGGTCTCAAAAAATTCACGTAATTTTTTATGTGATATAATCCTCATACAATAATTTGTAGCTGCAAAGTTAGCAAATTTGTTCCGTATCTCAAAATAAATCGGCTAAAAAATATTGCCATACGCAACATATTTTCTTGTTAAATCCAGAAACACATCTGTTTTTGATATTTCGCTGAATTTTATTAACTTTGCGGAAACTATTAATGTTATGAAAAGCTTTTATATGAAGATATGTCATTTTGTTTTTGCGCTGTTGCTGTTGTTTAATGCGCAAAATGTGTTTGCGCAGCAGGCGGGGGATTGGATTGAGTCAACTTCGCATAATGATGATGTGAGGGGGAAAGAAAGAGTGCTGCAATACTTGCCTGACGGAGATGACTTTGTTTGCGTGAATGGGAAAAACCGCTATACACGTGCGCTGTACGGGAGCAATACGGCATGGAGATTGGAAACAAGCGACAGACCGATTTTCGCTACTTACGTGAAAGGAGATTGCAGGAATATCAGGTTTAGAATACGTCTGCATGATAATAACACAACGGATAACACTGAAACAGCTCCGAATAACACTACAACAGATAAAACGGAAACGGATTTAAATAACACAACATCAACTTCGGATATTACGATTACTGTTTCGGATAACTCAGTAACGGAATTGGAAAGCACGGATTGGTGCGAGGCCCGCTATACACATGGAAAACGCAGTTACAAACTGAAAGACAATGCCTGGGGAAAGGATGCGATGATTGAAATTGCTGTGTTGGCAAGTATGACGGAAGAGGCTGCAATTTGGAAAGTTTCAGCAAAAGGATTTAAGGATGATTGCAGTTTGGAGGTTATTAATTCAGATATAAAGCAGCCGAAACTGTCGAGGAGCGGTGATATGGGCGTTGATCCTATTGACGCTTTCGACCCTAATGAAAACGCTGTAAAACAAACATTAATTTGCTCATTAGCTGATAATTCTACTGTATATGTAGTGGTTAAGGACAATGAATTGAGTGAGGTTGACGAAGCAGAGACATTTGCAGAATATGAAGCAGCACGAAAAGAACTTGCAGGGCGGATTTGTTTCACAACCCCCGACCCGTTCATCAACACGTTGGGCGGAGACCTTGCAGTCGCCGCCGATGGCATTTGGGGAACAGAAGGCGTATGGCTGCACGGGGCAGTAGGTTGGAGGATGCCGCTAAGTGGTTGGAGAGCAGCTTATACAGGTGATGCATTAGGTTGGCACGACAGAGCAAGAACACATTTCGATAACTATGCAGCCAGTCAGGTTACGGATGTTCCCTGCACTATTCCGCACCCGGCACAGGATTCCACATTAGCACTTGCCCGTTCTGTGAAGCAATGGGGAACACCACAATACAGCAACGGTTATATATGCCGCAACCCGCAGCGCAACGACCAGATGAACCACTACGACATGAACCTCTGTTACATGGATGAGTTGCTGTGGCATTTCAACTGGACTGGCGACGTAGATTATGCCAAAAAGATGTGGAATGTGATAAAGCTACACCTTGCATGGGAGAAGATGAATTACGACCCAGATGATGACGGACTATACGACGCATACGCCTGTATTTGGGCGAGCGATGCACTCTATTACAATAGCGGTGCCGTTACCCACAGTTCCGCTTACAACTACCGCGCCAACCGTCTTGCCGCAATGATTGCAGAGAAGATAGGTGAAGACCCTACCCCATATAGGGAAGAGGCAGACAAGATACTGAATGCCATAAACAGCAGACTATGGTTGAAAGACAAAGGACATTGGGCAGAATTTCAGGATTTCATGGGGCACCGCAATGTACACGAGTCAGCCGCAGTATGGACAATTTACCACGCAATAGACAGTGATATAGCCGACCCGTTTCAGTCGTACTTAGCCACCCGTTACGTTGACAACGAGATACCGCATATCCCGATAACAGTTACGCCCTACCCTAACGATAAACTTTATTCCGGTTTCAACACCGCAGCGACATCAATCAATGCGGAGAAATACGCAACCATATCAACGTCAAATTGGATGCCATACTCATGGAGCATAAACAACGTAGCATTTGCAGAAGTGATGCACACCGCCCTCGCCTATTTTGAAGCAGGGCGTGCCGATGAGGGATACAAACTGCTGAAAAGTTCCGTGTTGGATGAAATGTATTTAGGCAACAGTCCAGGCAATTTCGGGCAAATCAGTTATTATGATGCCGCCAGAGGCGAGTGCTACCGAGACTTTGGTGACCCAATCGGAGTAGCTTCACGAGTGCTGATACAAGGACTGTATGGCGTGTTGCCCGATGCGATGAACGGCAAACTATTGTTGCGCCCTGGTTTCCCTTCAGATTGGAAATATGCATCGCTGCACACCCCTGACATAGACCTCAATTTCAATATCGATGGAAAAGAAGAAACATTCACATTCACACATCATATAAATGCCGTGAAAAATGTGGAATTGCATTTGCCAGCCCTCCTCTCACAAGTGGCTTCCATTACAGTGAATGGTGAGGAAACTGCGTGGAAATTGGTTGAAAACTCAATCGGTCATCCAGTAATTTCAATAATTTGTACATCTTCCTCTGATGAACAGAAAAACATTGTAATAAAGTGGGATGGTGAGACACTCGCCGAACCACAGTCGTTGGAGACATATCCAGAATCACGTTTACTCAAAGAAGGTAATGTTACTTTCGTAAAAATGGAACAGGGACAAATGAGTTGGTGGATGCCTATCGAGGAAACCACAGCAAGCGAAGAACCATCCGTTTCTTTGGCAAAAGCATCGGTTACAATAGAAAATACCGACACAAAGCAATGCGTGCCTGTAAAAATGGATAAAATATTCAACGCAAATGTAACCGACATTTTCAACAACCAATACCTATCACCACGCTCCCCCTACACTACATTGCAATTACCAGTTCAGGGTGTCGGCGAATGGTGTCACCCACTATATACTGCAAACATAGACGATTCGGGATTGCGTGCAGCAGTAGAAGAAGGATTGCTAAATACAAATTTCGGCATACCGTTCCGCACCCCTGCCGAAGGGCAGAATATCGCATATACATCACTTTGGGACAACTATCCCGACAGTTTGGAAGTTCCTCTTTCAGGCAAGGCATCGTCAGCATATCTATTACTCGCAGGAAGTACCAACCACATGCAATGCAATATAGATAATGCTGTAATAAAAGTATATTACAAGGACGGCAGTTGCGACACATTGCCGCTTATCAACCCCATCAACTGGGCTCCGATAGAACAAATTTTCTATGAGGACGGTCTGGCGTTCAACCGTAATACCCCAGCCATTCAACGGGTATCGTTGAAGACAGGAGAAATAAGCGATAAGTTTGGAGAGCAGTTGGGGTATGATGGAGCGAATTGCATTATTGACGGTGGTGCCGCCATA
Organism: Prevotella sp.; assembly: GCA_021204735.1. Classification (GTDB taxonomy): domain Bacteria; phylum Bacteroidota; class Bacteroidia; order Bacteroidales; family Bacteroidaceae; genus Prevotella. Next base: position 7,489 of record JAJPYV010000423.1, on the reverse strand, counting down.
ATATTAAAAATGCCGTTGGACAGGAACAAGAAATTATCACATTTGGTTTTGGAAACAGTTTCCAATGAAGTGGTAATTGGAATAATGGGAATAACGTTACAAGAATTAAAAATTAAAAATTAAAAATTAAAAATTCATTCCTCTTGAGTTTTCGGGTAACTTTGCTTGCGTTGATTGAAAGTTGAAAAATAAAACATAAAGAAAGGCAATGCCCAAAGAGCGGACATTGCCTTTCGAAATTATAATGTTATTGGAGTTGTTTTACTCGATCCATTTAACATAGCAGAAGTCCTGACGGTGAGGCAGGTTGGCATTCTTAGGATACATTCTGATAGCAGACTTGTAAGTGCCGGCAACAGCCGTCTCACAAATAGCCTCGAATGTATAGAGATTGCCCTCATGACCTATCATCTTGAACGGAATAATCTTGGATATCTTATCTTGACCATTCTTGTCAGTCCTTATTGTTACATACTCTAATCCGATAGCATCATTAAGTCCTTGCTCGTCGACGACATAGCGAATCTTATACTTCACGCCCGTCTCAAATCCCGTTGGAGGGATGTTAGCCTCTTTAGAAACTACATGAATAGAATCCCAACGCTCCGCAACAGTCTCTTTCCACTGAGCAATCTCCTTAGCAAGAGCATTGTCGTTAGCAGCCAATTTTTTGAAACGAGCAGCCTCTTTCTTGTAGAACTTGTCGTAGTAGTCGTCCAACTGGCGTTTCATTGTATAGTGAGGAGCGATTTGAGCAATAGAGTTCTTTATAACCTTTACCCAACCTTCACTATAACCCTTCTTGTTCTTGTTGTAATAAAGAGGTAAGATTTCTTTCTCCAGCAACATATAGATGGTAGCAGCATCCAACTGATCCTGATAGCTCTGGTTCTTGTAAGTACGCTTCTCTGTCAAAGCCCAACCAGCACCCTTACGATAGCCTTCATACCACCAACCATCGAGGACGGAGAGGTTAACGACGCCATTCATCTCAGCCTTTTCTCCAGACGTACCGGAGGCCTCAAGAGGACGTGTAGGAGTGTTCATCCAGATGTCAACGCCGGAAACAAGGCGTCGAGCAAGCTGCATGTCATAGTCCTCGAGGAATATAATCTTTCCGAGGAACTCCGGACGCTGGCTGATTTCGAATATTCTCTTTATAAGTCCCTGACCGGCACCGTCAGCAGGGTGAGCCTTACCGGAGAACAGGAACTGAACAGGATATTGAGGATTGTTGACAATCTTAGCTAAACGATCGAGGTCAGTAAAGAGCAAGTGAGCACGCTTGTAAGTAGCAAAGCGGCGGCAGAAACCAATCATGAGATAATTTGGATTGATATTCTGAAGCAGAGAAACCACACGTGACGGATCACCCTGATTTCTCAACCATGTATCACGGAACTTGCCACGGATATAATCAGTGAGTTTCTTCTTCAATTCCATACGAGTATCCCAGATAACATCATCAGGAACATTATATATGGCATTCCAGATATTCTCATTACTTTGGTCAAATAAGAAATTCTCATCAAAATACTGAGCATAGAGCTTACGCCACTCAGTGGCAGCCCATGTCGGGAAGTGTACACCGTTGGTAACATACCCTACATGGTTCTCCTCCGGGTAATATCCTTTCCAGATGCCAGAGAACATCTTCTGACTTACACCACCATGAATTTTACTTACACCGTTGACCTCCTGGCACGTGTTGCAAGCGAATGTGGACATACAGAACTTCTCGTTATGGTCATCAGGATTGGTACGCCCCATGCCAATGAACTCATCCCAAGAGATGCCCAACATACCGGGATAACCGCTCATATACTTGCTGAACAAGCCCTGGTCGAAATAGTCATGACCAGCCGGAACAGGAGTGTGAACAGTATAGAGAGAAGACGCACGGACAAGTTCGAGAGCCTGATTGAACGTAAGTCCTTCCTGAACATAATCACACAGACGCTGCAAGTTGCAGAGAGCAGCATGACCCTCGTTGCAGTGATAAATATCCTTCTTAATGCCAAGTCTCTTCAATGTCAAAATACCACCGATACCGAGCAAAATCTCCTGCTTCAGACGGTTCTCCCAATCACCACCATAAAGAGAGTGAGTAATCGGTTTGTCGAAATCAGAGTTCATGTCATTATCGGTATCCAAAAGGTACAACTTCACACGGCCTACATTTACCCTCCATACACACGCATGAACCTGATAATTCATGTAAGGGACATCGACAATCAGAGGGTTGCCATTTTCATCCAACTGGCGTACTACAGGCAGTGAGTTGAAATTCTGAGCGTCATAGTTGGCAATCTGCTGACCATCCATGCTCAATGACTGTTTGAAATATCCGAAACGATAAAGAAAACCAACAGCACACATATCAACATTACTGTCAGATGCCTCCTTGATATAGTCACCAGCCAACATACCAAGACCACCGGAATAGATTTTCAGAACCTGATTCATACCATATTCCATACAGAAATAAGCAACAGACGGACGCTTGCTGTTAGGCTTTACATCCATGTACTTACGGAATTTGGCATATACGTCCTTAACTCTCTTCATTATGGCCTTGTCTTTGACAATTGCTTCTTTTCTATCATAACTCAGACGTTCCAACAATAAGACAGGGTTGTGCTCAACCTCCTCGTAAAGTTTCTCGTCCAATTCCCGCCACAAATCGCGTGCCTCATAGTTCCATGACCACCACATATTATGGGCAAGTTCATCCAAACACACCAACTGTTCGGGCAATGTAGATTTAACCGTAATCTCCTTCCATTGAGGAGCGTTAACATAGCTTGCTTTAATCTTCATACCTATTTAAAAAACTATAGAAATTAATATTTAAAGTAACTGTATCACTCATTATTTATTGTATCATTCACACTTTTCTGTTCTCCGCCTTGCGCAGAGCGAAATCGTATGCCTGATAATAATATTTAATAAAATTGCTCCAAAGAGCCTTTTTAGACAACTTGTCAGCATTGCTGCGCGCCCTTTTCACTTCCTCCTCAGGGAGGTTGGAAAATTCCACGACAGTGTCCTTAATCTTGTCAACCGCCTCAGAATAATTATAATCAGTGCGGTGTACCACCTTCACACCGTCGCAAATCTCACCATACCTGCCCAACTCACTGTTAGCCCACAGACCAAAACCAGCGAGATCAGACGTGATGCACGGCACTTTGAATGCGATAGCCTCAAGAGGAGTATATCCCCAAGGCTCATAATATGACGGGTAAACGCAGAGATCGTTACCGAGTACGATATCATAATATTTCATATTGAAAATCCCGTCGTGACCATCAAGATAGCATGGCAGGAAGATAAGTTTTACATTGTCCTCCTTGCGGTTGTGCATATCCATATACTTCAGCATGCCAAGAATATTATCATGGCTCATGTTGTGCAACCAGTGGGTAATCATCGGAACAGGCAGAGGAGTATCAAATTTCTCGCCCGACTTCACGCGGTCAAGCAAATCCTGACGTGGCTCTCCTACCCAACCAGGCACTTTAATAAAAGCAAGGATTTTCTTGTGCAGCCTACTGTCACGCAACAGACGGTTCATTGTCTCGATGTAGATATCCACGCCCTTGTTTCGGAACTCATAGCGCCCGCTGGTGGAAACAATCAGCGTTTCATCATCAAGGTTTGTACCGAGCAATGCATTAGAAACCTCGAATATCCTCTCACGAGCAGCCTTACGCTTACGGGTAAACTCTGCCCCTTTCGGCACGAAATCGTTCTCAAAACCATTAGGCAACACGAAATCAACCGGTTTGTCGAGCAATTCCTTGCACTCGTTTGCAGTGATGTCACTGACAGTAGTGAAACAGTCGACAAACATAGCCGTTTGTTTCTCAATAGAGTGCTTGCTCTGCATATTCAGTTCCCAAGACATCTGGTCACCGTTGTATGCGAAAAGATAATCGTAAAGAGGTTTGTTGTTTCCAGCGATACTCCTACCGATACTCGTAGCATGAGTAGTGAATATCGTGGCAATCTGTGGCAGTTTATTATTAATGTATAGCAGTCCCAAGCCTGTCATCCACTCATTGCCGTGATAGATAACCTTTTTTGACTTGTCTAAGTAGAAATTATAGAAACTCTCCACGACCTTAGCCGCAGCGTAAGAGAACATGGATGCCTCGTCGTAGTCACCGTAGGCATGGAGACTGTCTACCTTGTATTTTTCCCACAGCCACCCATAAATTTCGTTCTTGTGCTGATAATATTGGTTGAAATTAACCAATATAGCAATAGGGTAACCAGGTACGTTCCAACGCCCAATCCTCAAAGAAAGTCCTTCCTGTTGAGTTTTGACTTTCCATTCCTTAAAAAAACTTCCGTCTTCGGTAAAATACTGGTTCGAATGTTCACCAAAGTCAGGTCCTATGAATATTATCCTATCCTCAAATTTAACCTGCAATGTCTTGGCTCTTGTCGAAAGAACAGTGTATATACCTCCAACTTTATTACAAACTTCCCAACTTGACTCAAAAATGTACTCAGGGGATAAAAGATTTGTCGCCATTTTATTCGTTAATAAGAGTGGCGCAAATTTAATAAAAAAAAGATTACAAAAGCAATAAATTTTAGATTTTTTCTTAAATGTAATGTTTTATTGACATATTTAAAATCATGCTTACAAGGCATTCTGACCGCTATTTGTCATATTTTTTACGATATTAAGAAAATATTCAATTTGGCGTTTTTTCACGACGAAAAACCTATAAATCAGCAAAGCCACTGACTGCCTTTCTCTTGTGATTTCCATTTTATTTACAAACAATAAAAAATTTCACAAAATTTACAATAAAAATGATTAGAAATGAAAACACGATGTAATCACGTCTCAATCCTTATAATATGATTTCATTTGGTTTGTCGGATTAATTATTGTACTTTTGCATTCAAATTAACGAAAAAGGATAAGGACATGATAACGGTTACGAATCTTGCGATACAGTTCGGGAAGAGAGTTTTGTACAAGGACGTGAACATCAAGTTTACGAGTGGAAACATCTATGGCGTGATAGGCGCCAACGGTGCGGGGAAATCAACCCTACTGAAAGCAATCAGTGGAGAGTTAGAGCCCAACAAGGGCACAGTGGAATTAGGTGTGGGTGAACGTCTTTCCGTGTTGGAACAAGACCATTTCAAGTTTGATGAATACAATGTCCTCGATACCGTTTTGATGGGACATCAGCCGTTGTGGGACAACATGAAAGAGCGTGAAGCTCTATATATGAAAGCAGATTTCAGTGACGAAGACGGCAACAGAGTAGCTGAACTTGAAGAGAAGTTTGCCGAGATGGGCGGTTGGAACGCCGAGAGCGATGCAGCCCAAATGCTGTCGAACTTAGGAATAAAGGAAGGCATGCACTACAAGCAGATGTCAGAACTGTCGAACAATGAGAAAGTGCGCGTGATGTTAGCGAAAGCATTATTCGGCAACCCCGACAACCTGTTGCTCGATGAGCCGACGAATGACTTAGACCTTGACACGGTACAGTGGCTTGAGGAATATCTAAGTAATGTGGAGCAGACCGTTCTCGTAGTGAGCCACGACCGCCATTTCCTTGATGCCGTCAGTACACAGACAGTAGATATTGACTTCGGTAAAATTACGGTATTCGCAGGAAACTATTCCTTCTGGTACCAGAGTTCACAATTAGCTTTGCGTCAGGCACAAAACCAGCGTCAGAAAGCCGAGGAAAAGCGCAAGGAATTGGAAGAGTTCATCCGTCGTTTCTCCGCCAATGTAGCAAAGAGCAAGCAGACAACCAGTAGGAAGAAAATGTTGGCAAAACTGAATATCGAGGAAATTCGTCCATCATCACGCAAATACCCAGGCATCATATTCCAGATGGAGCGAGAGCCAGGCAACCAGATACTTGAGGTAGAAGGACTAAAAGCTTTGGATGCAGACGGAACAGTATTGTTTGAGAATGTGAACTTCAACATAGAAAAAGGACAGAAAGTAGTATTTTTAAGTCATACTCCGAAAGCCATGACTGCCCTATTTGAGATAATCAACGGCAACAGGACAGCAGATGCCGGAACATTTAAATGGGGCGTAACGATAACCACCGCCTACCTGCCATTGGACAACACAGCATTCTTCAACAGCGAGTTGAATTTGGTAGACTGGCTCAGTCAGTTTGGTACTGGCAACGAGGTTGTGATGAAAGGTTATCTTGGCAGGATGCTTTTCAGTGGAGAGGAAGTTTTGAAGAAAGTGAACGTGCTTAGTGGTGGAGAGAAGATGCGCTGCATGATAGCACGTATGCAACTGAAGAACGCCAACTGTCTGATCCTCGACACACCGACCAACCACCTCGACCTTGAGAGTATTCAAGCATTCAACAACAACCTTATGGGCTTCAAGGGAAATATTCTTTTCAGCAGTCATGACCACGAGTTCATCCAGACCGTTGCCGACCGAATTATAGAACTCACGCCAAAGGGCACTATTGACAAACTGATGCAGTATGATGATTATATTTATGACGAGCAATTGAAAGAGCAGCGTGCAAAAATGTATGAATAATTGTCATTAAAGTACGTTCTGGCAAGATTTTTGCTATAACTTTTGCAGTTAACAATGTTCGTTATAAACCATTAAAAAACAGTGAACATCATGAAAGAGAATGAGGAAAAAAAGAATGAGCAAGTTGATGACTCATTGAAAGATACGGCTGAAACAGAGAACCAACAGGACAACACCCAGACTGAAAATGAAGAAACGTCATCTTCTGAGAAATCAAAAGAAGGCGACAACATAGAGCAGGAGAAAGACCCGTTGGATGTAGCCTTGCAGGAGATAGAATCCCTCAAGGATAAATACCTGCGCTCAGTGGCCGAATTTGACAACTACCGCAAGCGTACACTCAAGGAGAAGACAGAACTGATATTGAACGGTTCGGAGAAGGCAGTGGTGGCTTTCCTCCCTGTTATTGACGACATGGAGCGTGCCATAGAGAATGCTGAAAAGACCGATGACATAGAAGTGCTGAAAGAAGGCATGAAACTAATCTATCATAAAATGAATAAAGTGATGGAGAGTCTTGGCGTGAAAAAGATGAATACTGAAAACGCAGACTTCGACACCGACTACCATGAGGCTATCGCAATGGTGCCAGGAGTGGAAGATGACAAGAAGGGCAAGATATTAGACTGTGTCCAAACTGGTTACATGCTGAATGACAAGGTAATAAGGCACGCAAAAGTGGCTGTGGGACAATAAAAAACTGATTGTTATGGCAAAGAGAGACTATTACGAAGTTTTAGGGGTTGACAAGACCGCTTCGGAGGACGACATAAAGAAGGCTTACCGCAAGATTGCTATCAAGTACCATCCTGACCGCAATCCTGGCGACAAGGAAGCTGAGGAGAAGTTCAAGGAAGCAGCCGAGGCATACGACGTGTTGCACGACCCACAGAAACGGCAGCAGTACGACCAGTTTGGCTTTGACGG
>JAJPYV010000206.1 GCA_021204735.1 Prevotella sp. | reverse complement strand
TAAATGGTGATTTTGAAATTCCACTTAAGTGGCAGTCAAAAGGTACTATAAAATATATACGCATTTTGGATGCTTTATATGATATGATAACAAGTTCACATGTGTACTATCTTGATGAATTAGGTGAGGATTTACATAATGATTTATTGTTCTACTATCTCAATGTTTTTATTTTTAATTCTAAAAAATCACAGTTGATTATTACCAGTCAGGAGACCACACTTCTTTCTCAAGACTTATTTAATGAAAATAGAGGTGTTGTGTGGTTTGTGGAGAAGAACAGAGAGACTGCTTCGTCTGAATATTCTCGTGGTGATGCATTTGGATTGCACAAGAAATTATCTTTATATAATGCATATCGAATTGGAAGGTTAGGGGCAAAACCAGAATTGGGTAGTATTTTTATAAATTTTGAGGATTAAAATGGACAGACTACGTAAAGCAGTGCTTATTTTGGGAGAAGGGTATCAGAATTCTACTACTTCAAATCCTTGTGTGATAAGTATAAAAATATAACAATCAAACCTGATTATCCGAAGCACACAAATATCAAGGAACTTTAAGAAAAGATTGACGAGGGAATAGAAAAAGGTTACAGTCATATCTTCTGTATAGTAGATATGGATACAAAAGACAAAGAACCCGAACGGACGAAATACAAAAAGTTAAAGATAAAGTATACAAGGCCTATAAGCAAGCCGAAACAGGGTATATTTTGTGAAGTGAAATTCTTTGAAACTCATCGCTGCACAGAATTGTTTTTTCTCTATTATTTTCGCTACACTTCACGTCAATACGAGGATCAAAATTCGTTACTCAAAGATTTGAACCATTGTGTGGAATACCAGAAGAAAACAGAATTCTTTATCAATTGTCAGGGGTTACATGATTATTTTGAACGTAATGGCGGAAATCTCGCAACCGCAATTGCTAATGCGAATCATTCAATGGATGAAAAAACGGCAAATGGCAGAGATTACACTTATTCAGAACTTGGACGACTAATGAATATATTAAATGAGTTGTAAACTCTAAATTATCCAATAAGCAGTTGCTAAATTGTACATTCAATATAGAAATACAACAATGAAAAGTCTTTATAATGTCAAACTTATTGGTTAGTGGTTGACTATAGGACATTTTAAAAAATTATGAAAATGTGGAATTGGTTGTCAAATATTTTTGCCGTGTGAAATAAAAAGTATAATTTTGCACACGACAAAATGAATGTGCAATAATAAAAGGGAGGATTTGACAGATGTCTATATCCAAGACAAGACAAAAACTTGTGGATGTCGCACGGCAGTTGTTTGCTAAGAAAGGACTGGAGAATACGACGATGAACGATATTGCATTGGCTTCTGGAAAGGGAAGGAGAACACTCTATACCTATTTCAAGAATAAGGAAGACGTGTATTATGCCGTAATCGAGTCGGAGCTTGAACGCTTGTCCGACCGCATGGACGAGGTGGCATCAAAGAAAATACGGCCACAAGACAAAATAATTGAGTTGATATACACCCATCTTGACATGATAAAGGAGACAGTGGTGAGGAACGGCAACCTTCGTGCCGCATTCTTCCGCAATATCTGGATGGTGGAGAAGGTGAGGAAGAACTTCGATGAGGATGAGATAGACTTGTTCCGCAAGGTGTATGCCGAGGGGAAAGCTGATGGTGAGTTTGATATAGAAAACATAGAATTGGTTGCGGACATCACCCACTATTGCATCAAGGGTTTGGAAGTGCCTTATATCTATGGACGTTTGGGACACGGAATAACCACAGAAGCAAGTAAACCGTTAGTGGCTAAGTTCGTTTACGGCGCACTCGGCAAGACATCATTAAAATAAGATGTAAGCCCCAAATTATAGGTATAATTGTCGAAATACGTATAAGAAGATAAAGAGTCATTTATATTAAAAACAAGATTTATAAATGACCTTAAAATATAAATCAACAACAACAACATTAAATAAAGAAAAATGGGATTATTGACAGGTAAGAACGCCCTTATAACAGGAGCGGCACGTGGTATCGGCAAAGCCATAGCATTGAAGTTTGCCGAAGAAGGAGCTAACATCGCCTTCACTGATTTGGTAATTGACGAAAGTGGAAAAGCCACAGAGTCAGAAATAGCCTCAAAAGGCGTAAAGGCAAAAGGATATGCCAGTAACGCAGCCGACTTTGCGCAGACAGAAGAAGTGGTAAAGCAAGTGAATGCCGATTTCGGGTCTATTGATATCCTCGTAAACAACGCAGGAATAACGAAAGACGGACTGATGATGCGAATGAGCGAAAGTCAGTGGGATGCCGTTATCGCAGTGAATTTGAAGTCAGCATTCAATTTCATCCATGCCTGCACACCGATAATGATGCGTCAGAAGAGAGGCTGTATTATTAATATGTCATCCGTAGTTGGAGTACACGGCAATGCAGGACAGTGCAACTATTCCGCTTCAAAGGCAGGACTGATAGCCCTTGCAAAGAGTATCGGTCAGGAGATAGGCTCACGTGGTATCCGCGCCAACGCCATTGCCCCAGGATTCATTGATACCGCAATGACACAAGCGTTACCAGAGAATGTGCGTAAGGAGTGGACACAGAAGATACCACTTCGCAGGGCAGGTCAGGTAGAAGACATTGCAAATGTAGCGTTGTTCTTGGCTTCCGACCTCTCATCATACGTTACAGGACAGGTAATTCAGGTAGATGGCGGAATGAACATGTAAAGAGCAGCCCCCTAATTCCCATTAGGGGGCTTTTTAAAGTAGTAATAATACAATAAGATGCAAGTATTATACGAAGACAACCATATAATAATAGTAAACAAGGCAAGCGGAGAGATTGTGCAGGGTGACAAGACAGGTGACAGGACACTTGCCGATGACGTGAAGGCATATATAAAAGAGAAATACGCAAAACCAGGCAGTGTATTTTTGGGTGTTACCCACAGGCTCGACCGACCAGTGTCAGGACTTGTGATATTTGCCCGGACATCAAAGGCATTATCACGGATAAATGACATGCTTCGCAGCGGAGAGATACACAAGACATACTGGGCGATTAGCAAGAACAGACCGGCGGAGGAAGAATCCACCCTTACCAATTGGATAAAGCGCAATGAGAAGCAGAACAAGAGTTATGCATACGATAAAGAAGTGCCAGGCTCAAAGAAAGCTATATTGCATTATAAGGTGATTGGTTGCACGAATAACTACACCTTGTTCGAGGTCAATCTATTGACAGGACGCCACCACCAGATACGATGCCAGTTGGCAAAGATAGGTTGTCCGATTAGAGGAGACTTGAAATATGGAGCCAAGCGGAGCAATCCCGACGGAAGCATTTCCCTATTGGCAAGAAAGATAGAATTTATTCATCCAGTGTCAAAAGAGCAGATATGTGTTGAAGCACCAGTACCCAATGAAAATCTTTGGCACGATATATATAGAAATTGAGCAAAATATCCCTATTGTCATAAAAATGTAGACCCACGTTTCGCTTTCTACGAAATAATTAATTACCTTTGCATAAGATACCGTTGGTATGAAACTTCATATCAACACAAGAAAGCGTATGCCGATGAGGAGATTGCTAAAATGGGTTTGTGGAATCATCCTGACAATAGTTTTGCTGTTCGTTCTGCTTGCGGTATTGATTTATGTTCCGCCGATACAGAATTGGATAGTAAAGCATGTAGCTGCATACGCATCAGAGCAGACCGGTATGGACATATCGGTAGACCATGTTAAGTTGGTTTTCCCCCTTGATTTAGGTGTAGATGGAGTTAAGGTAATCCAGCAGAATGATTCGTTGCCAGAGGTGAAAGACACGATAGCCGACATAAAGAGTATTGTAGTTAATGTGCGGTTGTTGCCTTTGTTGAAGAGTCAGGTAGAGATAGACGCATTGGACATCAACAGCGTGAAAGTAAACACTGCCGACTTTATCCATGAGGCCAGAATAAAAGGCACGTTAGGGCGGTTATATGTAGCCAGTCATGGCATAGATTTGAGTAAAGAGACCGTGATGCTTGACGAAGCCTTGTTGAAGGATGCTATGGTAAATGTGGAACTAAGCGACACTGTTCCGCCCGACACCACGACGAGTGAGAATTTATGGAAAATCACCGTCAAGAAATTAGATATCGAGAATACAGGCGTTACCATTCACATGCCAGGCAATACCCTGCAAGTGGCGGCATATATGGAAAAGACAGCCGTTAGAGACGGGTATTTCGACCTTGGCAAAGGACTTTACACTGTCCAGAAATTAGACCTGACAGGTGGAAAAGTAAATTATGACAACAATTTTGAAGCATTTGTAGATGGATTGGACTACAACCATGTCGAACTCACTGATTTGACACTTGGAGTGGATTCCGTGTCATATTGCGACCCTGCATTAGGTGTTGTGCTACGGGCATGCTCATTCAAGGAAAAGAGCGGTTTAGAGGTGGAACGCCTTACAGGAAATATCTCGATGGACTCGATAAAACTCAGTTTGCCAAATCTTGATTTCAGGACACCGAACTCATCGCTCACCGCAGACATCGATATGGACTTAGATGCCTTTGATGAGGAAAATCCAGGGAAGCTGCAACTCACTGCCAACGGAGCTTTCGGTAAGCAAGATATAATGCTGTTCCTTGGCGGCATGCCGACATCTTTTATCCGCAAGTACCCCAACCAGCAGTTGGAGGTAAAGGCCGTGTTGACTGGAAATCTGAAATATCTCAACTTTGCAGGATTGAATATCAAGTTGCCATCCTCGTTCAACATCAACGCAAGCGGATATGCAGCTGACATAATGGACGATAGCAAGTTGCGTGCTGAGTTAACACTTGATGCAAAAACATACGATTTGGGATATGTGACAGCCCTGTTTGACACAGGTGGAGTAGCCATACCATACGGATTAGGACTTAATGGCAAGGTCAATGTCAACGGGCAACGTTACATTGCTGACTTGACAGCAACAGAAGGAACGGGAAATGTAAAGGTCAAAGCCGACTTTAATGCAGCTTCTATGGCATACGATGCAAGCGTTTCCGCAAATAAGTTGCAGTTGAGTAAATTCCTTATAGGCAGCGGATTGGGAGACCTGACAGCCAGTGCGAAAGTAAAAGGTAGGGGCATTGACCTGATGTCGTCCAAAACCGCCATAGCCGCAGCCGCCAAGATAGATGAGTTCAGTTATGGAGAATACGACCTTGACAGTATAGGTTTCTATGCCGCAGTAGGAGAAGGCAAGATAAAGGCAGGAGTGAACAGCAGAAATCCCCTGTTTGACGGTTCCGTAAATGTTGACGGGTACGTGAAAAACAAGGAATTGAAGACAACGATAACCGCCGACATGAGAGATCTGGATTTATATGGTATGAAAATCATGGACACCCCATTCAATATCTCACTATGCAGTCATATAGACCTTGACACCGACTTGAAGAATTTTGTCAAGGTAGATGGTGCGTTAGGAGATATAGCTATATACGATTCCTCAAAAGTATTCCGTCCCGATGAAATAACATTTGATGCGATTGCGAGCAATGACACCACACATTTCTCCATGGCATGCGGAGATTTCAAACTGCGGTTTAATGGCAGTGGAGGATATGACAAGATAATAGAGAAAGGCGGAGCTTTTGCCGATGGACTGATTGCTCAGTTGAATGAGAAGAAGCTAAACATCACCACGTTGAGGACTGAATTGCCGTTTGCAGAGTTCACCCTTGAAACAGGAGACGAGAACCCGTTGGGTCGTTTCATATCAACCATGGGATTCAGTTTTGATGCAGCAAGTATCAACCTTAATTCATCGCCAGATCTCGGCATTAACGGAGAAGTAAGTCTGTATGAGTTGCAATACAGCAGTTTTCAGTTGGACACTGTGAGGTTCAGTATTGTCTCAGACACTACAGCGTGTACATACAGAGGCCAGATACGCAACAACAAGGACAACAAGCAGTATGTGTTTAATGCTCTCTTTGATGGATATATGTTTGAGAAGGGTTCAGGCGTGAATATCAAGTTTTACGACTCAGAAGACAGTCTTGGTGTAGATCTTGGTGTTGAGGCATCAATGGAGGACAATGGCATGATGCTGCGTGTATTGGACGACCCGATACTTGGTTATAAGAAATTCACCGTCAACGAAGGCAACTATGTATATATGGGCAGTGACAAGAGGATATATGCAGATCTAATGGTGCGTGACGAGGATGACATGGGAGTATATATCTATTCAGACAATGACAATAAAGGAGCGTTACAAGACCTCACAGTGGCGTTGAACAAGTTTGATTTGGAACAGATACTATCTTCCATTCCCTATATGCCCGATATAACAGGCATATTGGACGGAGATTTCCATGTGATACTTACAGAGAACGAACTCTCGTTGGCCTCATCAATATCCGTGGAAAAGTTGACATACGAGGGCAGTGAGTTGGGCGACATCGGTATGGAGTTTGTGTATATGCCTGAGCCAGACGGTACTCACAGCGTGGATTTGATGTTGAGTTGTAACGGCGATGAAGTAGCCGATGTGTCAGGAACGTACAAGTCGACGGATAATGGAGATGAGATAGCCGTAGAGATGGATATGCACCAATTCCCGTTGCGTATGATAAACAGTTTCATGCCAGAAGGATTGGTTTACTTGTTCGGGACAGCCGATGGGTCACTCGATGTAAAAGGTTCGCTCTCATCGTTGAATGTCAATGGAGAACTCGCTTTGGATTCCTGCTTTGTTTACAGTCCTGAGTACGGCGTGAAGTTGCGTGTAGGTGATGCCCCGGTACGCGTTGTGAACAGCAACTTGCTACTTGAGAATTTCACACTATATGCAAGTAACGACAACGCATTGACTCTGAACGGCAACATTGATTTCTCCGATTTCGACAACATGATGATGAATCTGAAGTTGGCGACAAGCAATTTCCAGATAATAGATTCAAAGGAGAACCGCATGAGCGTGGCATACGGAAAGGCATTCATAGATGCCATTGCCACGGTGTCAGGAACAGTTGACAACCTGAAGATGAGCGGTAGGGTTGACGTGCTTGGTACGACGAACCTATCATATATTCTCAAAGACTCCCCATTGACCACAGACAATCAGATGGACGAGTTGGTAAGGTTTGTCAATTTCAAGGATTCCACCGAAACGTTGGTTACGCATCAGCCGGTAGGAGGAATAACGATGGACATTACGTTGAACGTGCAGCAAGGTACGCGAATAATGTGCTATCTAAATGCCGACAAGTCGAACTACATTGACCTGATGGGTGGAGGAAATCTGCGGATGGAATATGATGCCGCCAATGACATACGACTGACGGGCAAGTACACCCTTGACGATGGAGAGATGAAATACTCATTGCCGATTATCCCTTTGAAGACATTCACCATACAAGACGGCAGTTATGTAGAGTTCACTGGTGATGTGATGAATCCAAAGTTGAATATTACCGCAACAGAAACCATGAAAGCCAACGTATCGTCAGGTACAGGAGACGACAGGACGGTAGAGTTCGAGTGCGGTGTGATAATATCTAAAACCCTGTCAGACATGGGTTTGGAGTTTACCCTTGATGCGCCGGAAGATATGAGTCTGCATAGCGAACTTATGGAGATGGGAACGGAGCAGAGAGGGAAGCTCGCCGTAACGATGCTGACCACCGGAATGTATCTTGCCGATGGAAACACCGCAGGATTCTCGATGAACAGTGCCCTCAGTTCGTTTTTGGAAAGTGAGATCAACAATATTACAGGCAACGCATTAAGGTCGCTCGACCTGAGTATAGGTTTGGACAACACCACTGATGGGAGCGGTAATAGTCATACCGACTATTCATTTAAGTTCTCCAAGCGTTTATGGAACAACAGGTTGAAGATAGTAGTAGGCGGTAAGGTATCTACGGGAGCAGAGGTGGAAAATCAGAACGAGTCGTTCTTCGACAACGTAACCTTTGAGTACAGGTTAGGCAACACCTCCGACAAATACGTTAAGTTGTTTTACGACAACAACGCATACGACTGGCTTGAGGGAACCACGAGGCAGTATGGGGTGGGCTTTATTTGGCGGCGTAGTCTGCAGCATTTCAAGGATATATTCAGTTTCAAGAACACGAGTGACCAGACTATACCAATGGATACGACAAGCGTGAAGTAGAGATGAGGCAAGAGAATAACATAATCCGTTTTTTGAAAGTTGTGAGGTCAGCATGTATTGTCAATTTGGCATTCCTGTTGTCAGCCGCAATGCTTGTCGTGTCGTGTTCCACAACCAAGACAGTTCCCGAAAACGACCAATTGTACATCGGCTTGAAGAAGATAGATTATCAGAACTATGAGAACAGCAGTCAGTTTGCCACAGTCCAGGAAGAGGTGGAGGCCTCGTTGGCGACAGCCCCAAATGGAGCATTGTTCGGCAGTTCATACTATCGTACGATTCCGTACAGGCTGTGGATATGGAACACTTTCTCCACGTCCAACGGCAAGTTCGGCAAGTGGATGACAAAGACATTCGGCAAGGCACCAGTTCTGATGAGTCAGGTAAATCCAGAGTTGCGATCATCTGTTGCCCAGACGGTGATGCGCAATCACGGTTACCTGTATGGCAATGTGGATTTCACGACGTTAACCATGAAGAACCCGAAGAAGGCGAAGATAGGATATACCGTAGATCTTGGGCATCTGTTCACTGTGGACAGTATGGAGTATGTTAATTTCCCAGCCGAAGCCGACAGTCTTATCAATGTTACAAAGGATAATGCATCCATAAAGAGCGGTTCACCGTTTGACGCATCCATGTTAGATTCCGAGCGCAGCAGGATAGCCACCCTGTTCCGCAACAACGGATACTACTATTATCAGTCGGGTTATGCTTCATACCTTGCCGACACGATTGAGGCGCCAGGCAAGGCACAGTTGCGCTTGCAGTTGGCAGACAACATCCCGGAACAAGCCCTGCATAAGTGGTATATCAGGAACATATCTTTGGATATGCGCAAAGAATACGGTGAGGAACTGACCGACTCGTTCAACTACCGTTTTTTCACGGTGAGGTACAACGGCAAGCGTCCGCCATTGCGACCGAGAGTGATACTCCGTGACCTCAAGATGCGCTCACTGAAGATGTACAGGTATGATGATTACATGGAGTCGTACAATAAGATAAGCGGGTCGGAACTGTTCAGTATGGTAGAGTTTAATTTCACGCCGAAAGACACAACAGCTACATGCGACTCGTTGGATTTGAACATAGCCTGTACTTTCGGCAAGCCATACGACTTTTATCTTGAGACTAATTTCGAGAGCAAGATAAACGGGCGTACGGGACCACAGTTGGTACTTGGTTTCACGAGGCGGAACGCATTCAGAGGAGGAGAGAAGATAGACATAAACCTGCATGGCTCATACGAGTGGGAGTCAGGAGGAGCGAGCATGAACTCATACGAGTACGGAATAGATGGTGCGATAGAGTTTCCAAGATTAATCGCACCATTTGTCAAGCGCAGGCTATATTACAGCACCCCATACACATACGCCAAGTTGTCTGCAAACATATTGAATCGTCCTGGCTATTTCAAGATGAACACATTCACGGCAGAATGGTCATACAAATGGCAACGTTCAGTGAAATGGCAGCATGAGTTCAGTCCGTTGACATTACAATACCAGAAGTTGAGCTACACGACGGCGAAATTTGATTCTTTGCTCAACGAGAACCCATATATGAAGACATCGATGCAGAATGTATTCATACCGAAGATGAAATACACGCTTACTTACAGTAATTCAAAGACAAGCAGGAATCCGATAGTATGGAGCACCACATTCACGGAGGCAAGCAATATCCTCTCATTGTTTTACATGGCAGCAGGGAACAAATGGGGAGACACCGACAAGCAACTGTTAGGTAACAGTTATGCACAGTTTTTAAAAGTAGAGACCGACTTGAGCAAGACATGGCAGTTGGATGACAGGTCGCAGCTCATAGCCCATGCAAACGCAGGAGTGATATACACGTACGGCAACAGCAGGACTGCGCCATACAGTGAGCAGTTTTATGTTGGTGGAGCGAACAGTATAAGAGCGTTTGCCGTGAGGAGTTTGGGCCCAGGCAGATACCACACCAACGAGACAAGGCTGTCGTATCTTGACCAGACAGGCGACATAAAGTTACAGTTGAATTTGGAATATCGTTTCAACATTTTCGGAGACTTGTATGGAGCGGCGTTTCTTGATGCCGGAAACGTATGGAGCTTGCGTGATGATGCCGATAGGGTAGACGCCCAATTCAAGTTAAAGAATTTATTGAAAGAAATGGCGTTAGGTACAGGTATTGGAATACGTTATGACCTGGAGTTTCTTGTAATCCGTCTTGACTGGGGAATTGGTCTTCACGTGCCATACGAGACAGGAAAGGGCGGTTTCTATAATATAAACAAGTTCAAGGATGGTCAGGCACTGCACTTGGCGATAGGATACCCGTTCTGATGAAAATCTCCGATTTTCATCAGAAATTAAGAATTAAGAGTTAAGAATTAAGAATTAAGAGCTATCTTTGCATAAGATTAATCGCGACATACGTGGGGTTAGCGGTTAGTACAGGGCAGACGTAATGATTTCTGCCATGTGTTATATACGAGTGGCATGAAAAAGACATTTTAAAAATAATTAGAGAGATGAAACCGACATTATTATTATTGGCTGCCGGAATGGGAAGTCGTTACGGCGGTTTGAAACAGCTTGACGGATTAGGCCCGAATGGAGAGACTATAATGGACTATTCCATATACGATGCCATAAAAGCAGGGTTCGGCAAGATAGTGTTTGTTATCCGTAAGGATTTTGAGCAGGAGTTCAAAGAGAAAATTCTCAGTAAGTATGAGGGACACATACCATTAGAGTTGTGTTTCCAGAGTTTAGATTCTCTACCAGAAGGATTTACATGTCCAGAGGGTCGTGTAAAGCCATGGGGTACCAATCATGCCGTAATGATGGCAAAAGATGCCATTAAGGAGCCGTTCTGTGTTATCAATTGTGATGACTTTTACAATAGAGATGCATACATGGTAATAGGAAAGTTCCTTTCAGAATTGCCGGAGGGCAGTAAGAACCGCTATGCCATGGTAGGATTCCGTGTAGGTAACACATTGTCAGAGAACGGAACAGTAGCAAGAGGGATTTGTTCAAAGGATGAGGCAGAGAATCTCACCACAGTGGTTGAGCGCACAGAGATAATGCGAGTTGATGGAAAAGTCTGCTATAAAGACGAGCAAGGAGAGTGGGTAGCTGTAGAGGACAACACGCCGGTATCTATGAATATGTGGGGTTTCACGCCCGACTATTTCGAGCACAGTGAGGAGTACTTTAAAGGTTTCCTGTCAGATCCAGCCAACATGACCAACTTAAAGGCAGAGTTTTTCATTCCATTGATGGTAAACAAGTTGATAAACGATGGTACATCAACAGTGAAAGTACTTGATACAACGAGCAAGTGGTTTGGCGTAACCTATTCAGCCGACCGTCAGGGGGTAGTTGACAAGATACAGAGTCTTGTGGATGATGGTATTTATCCAGCAAGATTATTCTAAACATAAAGACATGACAAGCATACTGCTGCCACTGATTGTGTGAGGCATGAGGCAGGAATGCTTGTCAGTTATAAAAATCACCTAATGTAAATGGATATAAACTTACTTACTACATCGGAGGCCGACCGTCTTCGTGAAATCATAAATACGTCAGATAAAATAATCCTATGCTGTCATCGCAGTCCAGATGGAGATGCCTTAGGCTCTATGCTTGGATTGTCAGACTACTTGAAAAAAATTGGAAAGATGCCAGTATGTATCATACCAGATGCATATCCGGATTTTCTGCAATGGCTACCAGGGACAGAGCGCATAATAAGGTACGACAAATACAGAAACCTTGCCAATGAGCAGTTGGCGGGTGCAGATTTGTTGTTTTGTCTCGATTTCAATACAGTATCGCGCACGGCAGACATGGCAGAAGCAATAGTCACATCTCCAGCAAAGAAAGTGATGATAGACCACCATCTTGATCCCGATATGGACACGGTGATGTGCATATCACATCCCGGTGCGTGCAGCACATCCGAATTAGTATTCCGGCTTATATGGCAGCTTGACGGTTTGGAGGCAATGACGAAGAAAAGCGCAGCATGTCTCTATTGTGGTATGATGACCGATACAGGCGGATTTACCTATAATTCCACCAGTCCTGAAATATATTTCATAATCAGTCAGTTGCTTACGAAGCAGATAAACAAGGACAAGATATACCGTAACGTGTACAACAATTATAGAGAGAGTAGGATGCGACTTTTGGGACACGTTTTATACAACAAGTTGGTAGTTATATCTCAACGCAGAGCGGCATATTTCACATTAACCAGAGACGATTTGAAGAAATTCCAATATATCAAGGGAGATGCAGAAGGATTTGTAAATATACCATTGCAGATAAAGAACATGCGCTTAAGTATTTCATTGCGTGAAGACACAGGAAAAGACAATTTAATATGGATTAGTTTGCGTTCCGTAGATGATTTTCCGTGTAACAAGATGGCAGAGATGTATTTCAATGGAGGCGGTCATTTGAATGCTGCAGGCGGCCGATTGGAATGTAGTATTGAAGAGGCGGAAGATATTGTGAGGAAAGCCATTATGGAGTTTAATCCGTGAAAAAGTTGAGAATTTAACTTATTATTATCGTATAAGGTTATGCGTAATGAAATATCCGTTAAAGTAGCATAATTATAC
>JAJPYV010000285.1:1530-12985 GCA_021204735.1 Prevotella sp. | reverse complement strand
AACTTTAAATATCTCCGTTTTTTCTACCTTCTCAAGCAGTTTCGCAAGCAAAAATGAACTTTTAACTTTTAACTTTTAACTTTTAACTTGAAAATCTCCGATTTTTCACTATCTTTGCACGGATATAGTTAAACTAAAATCTACTACCGATGAATCTTAAAGTTCGCCTTGCCATTTTGAGCTTTCTCGAATTTGCAGTTTGGGGCGCTTATCTTACGTCAATGGGTCGCTACCTGTGCAATGTCGGCATGGGCACTAACATTGGTCTTTTCTATGCAATGCAGGGCATCGTTTCTATTTTCATGCCTGCTCTTATGGGTATCGTTGCTGATAGGTGGATACAGGCTCAAAAACTACTCGGTCTCTGCCACCTTACGGCTGGTGTGTTCATTATCCTTGTGGCTATATACAGCATGACACAGGGAGAAGACTCGCACTTCTCTGTCTTGTTCACGCTCTATTCCCTTTCTGTAGCGTTCTATATGCCGACATTGGCTCTGTCTAATTCGGTATCTTACAACGCTCTTACAAAGGCGGGCTTGGACACCGTAAAAAATTTTCCGCCTGTCCGGGTGTTCGGTACTGTCGGCTTCATCTGCTCTATGTGGTTCGTCGATATCATGGGCTTTCAGTCTAACCAAAACCAGTTTATCGTCTCTGGAGTACTGAGCTTCTTGCTCTTCCTTTATACTTTCACCGTTCCTAAATGCCCTACTTCTTCGGCAAGCGACAAGAAAAGTTTTGTCGAGGCTCTCGGTCTTAGGGCTTTCACGCTCTTCAAGAAAAAGGAAATGGCTATTTTCTTCATTTTCTCTATGCTGCTCGGTGTCAGTTTGCAGATAACTAACGGCTTCGCCAACCCTTACATCAGCAGTTTTGCTGCTTTCCCTGAATATGCTGATACTTTTGGTGTGCAGCATGCCAATATCCTCATATCGCTCTCTCAAATCAGTGAGACGCTCTGCATTCTCATGATCCCATTCTTCATGAAACGTTACGGTATCAAGAATGTGATGCTTATTGCGATGTTCGCCTGGACTCTCAGGTTCGGTTTCTTCGGCTTCGGTAACCCTGGTTCTGGGGTCTGGCTGTTCATCCTCTCGATGATTGTCTATGGAGTGGCTTTCGACTTCTTCAACATAAGCGGTTCGCTGTTCGTTGACAAAAGCACTGATGATTCCATCCGCTCAAGCGCACAGGGCTTGTTTATGTTGATGACCAACGGTGTCGGGGCTACTATCGGTACTCTTAGCGCACAGGCGGTGATCAACTCTTTCACTTGCTCAAAACAGGTAGGCGAGGAGTGTTATACGGTAGGCAATTGGCAGGAGTGCTGGTTTATCTTCGCAACATACGCCTTGATTATAGGCGTGCTGTTCGCCCTGATATTCCATCCGAAAAAGGAACATGTTAATGTATGATTTAATATAGTTGATTATGCCACGGATACAATTGTTCTTTAGAGGCGTTTCTGAAATTCTCGGAACTGACAATCTCGGTTTGCTGATTCTCTCTGATGAGGAGAAGGAAAGACAAATCTCTATTGTCTGCGACAGGGCTATGGCAGTGCAAATCGAACTCAGAATGAAAAAGGTGCCCATCGCTGAAATCATGCTTCCAGAAGTGCTTTGCAAGATTATTAAAATGCAGGACTTACAATTGGAATTGGTTATTGATGATTTGGTCGACGGGCAGTATCGCACCATCCTTTACAATGCCGAATCTATAATACCGTTGCTAATCCGTGCTTCTGATGCGGTTCTTCTTTCTATTGTGGGGGATATCCCTCTTTATATTGATTATAACTTGATGAAAAGACAGTCGGTACGCTATTCTATTAGTTCAAGGGGCGTGTCTCTACCTGTCAATACGATAAGTGATGAAATGCTTCAATCGGCTCTCAATAAGGCGATTGAGGATGAGAATTATGAATTAGCGTCTCATCTTAGGGATGAGTTGAAGCGGCGCGATAAGCACAATGATAAAGCGTTGGATTAAGTTGATAACGTTATGAAAGAAATGCGTTTTTTTTATGTTCCTAATGCCGACAAACTCACAGAATTGCCGATGGACGAGGCTATGCATGCTCTGCGGGTGCTTCGACTGAAAAGTGGGGATGAAATGTTCCTCATGGATGGCTGTGGTACTTTCTATCGGGCGAATGTTACTATCGCTGCAACTAAACGTTGCATGTACGAGATAGTAGAAACGCTGCCCCAGGAAAGAGCGTGGAAAGGAAAAATCCATATCGCCGTCGCTCCTACAAAGGTGATGGACAAGATAGAATGGTTTTGCGAGAAAGCAACTGAGGTGGGCATCGATGAAATTACTTTCCTCAATTGCAAACAGTCGGAACGTAAGGTGCTCCGCACTGTCCGCCTCGAGAAAATCATCATTTCTGCTGTTAAGCAAAGCCGCAAGGCATGGAAACCGAAACTCAATCCTATGACTGCCTTTAAGGATTTCGTGAAAATACCGTTCCCTGGACGGAAATTCATTGCACATTGCCATGAGGAAATTCCTCAAAAGGATTTGTTTAACGAACTGTTGCCTTTAATTGATTCTTCTGAGGGTGAACAAATTACTGTTATAATCGGGCCAGAGGGCGATTTCTCTATGGAGGAGGTTAATCTCGCTATGGATAATGGCTTCGAGTCTATCTCTCTCGGAAAAAGCAGGTTGCGTACCGAAACGGCGGCTCTTTTTGCTACGTCTATCGCTCATTTAGCTCTGAGAAAATAAGTAAGTATGTCTTTATTTGGCTATTTTATAGTTTTCTTTAATAATAGGTGTTTCTTGGATAATGAAAAGGATTGTAAGTAAACTTGTTTTGTCGGTGACCTTGTGTTTCTCACTGACGGTGTTTCTGTCTTCTTGTTCTAACAACGATTATGTAAATGCTATCCCTGAAAATAGTATCGCTGTGGTGGCTGTCGATTTACAGTCTCTCTTGGGTAATGGTGATGATAACTTGGATTTTCTGAAAGGGCTAATCTTGGTGGAGAATGTTGAGGATTGCGGCATCGATGTTTCTGAAAAACTGTATGTGTTTGAGACAGATGACGGCAACATCGGGTGTGTTGCAAAGGTTTCGGATGATAAAAAACTTGACTCCTGGCTCAATCAGTTGGCTGACAAGGGTTATTGCAAGACTACTTCCAAACGTAAGGACTTCCGCTTCACGGTGATTAGGAATCTGGTCGTGGCTGGCTTCTCTAAGAATGCTTTGGTTGCTATGGGACCTGTCCTTCCTTTTCATCAAGCGGAAACACAGAAGCGTATCGCAACTTACTTGGAACAAGATGAGGATAAGAGCATAAAGGGGTCTCCTATTTTTGAGAAACTTGCAACTCTTGAAGGTCAGGTCGCTTTGGTGGCTCAGGCTTCCGCTCTCCCTGATAAGTTTGTCGCTCCTTTCATCTTGGGTGCTCCGAAGGATGCTGATGCCTCGCAAATATTACTCGCTGCTGAATTGAGTCTCGTGCCTCATGTTTGCTTTGAAATTAAGGGTGAAGCGTTTTCTTTCAATAAGACAATTGACAGTGCAATCAAAGAGTCGGCAGAATCTTTCCGTCCGATAACAGAAAAATATGTCGGTTGTATGCCATCGTCTGCCATGGCGGGCGTTTTTATGAACATCAATGGTAAGAGATTTATCGAAATACTTCATTCAAGTGCGTATTTCTATACTTTGCTCGCTGGCATGAACTCTGTAATTGATATGGATAATATTATCAAGAGTGTTGATGGCGACTTGTCTGTTGTTATTCCTGAACTTTCCCAAAACTCTGCTAATCTGCGGCTTGCGGCTCAACTCGCCAACAAGGATTTTCTCAATGATGTTGACTATTGGAAAGAGTCGTGCCCGAATGGTAGCAGAATCGGTGATTGGGGCAAGGATTGTTATTTTTACACTGATGGCAATATTTCTTACTATTTCGGCGTTTCTGATGATATGCAGTATTTCTCTGGTGGCTCGCCTGATGATGCCCTTCAGTCTATCAACAAGGTTCCCAACGCATTACCTGAAGAATTGCAAAAAAGGATAATCGGACAGCGTATGTGCATAGTGTTCAACATCGGTTCCTTAGGTATGGTCAGTGATTTCATACAACCTCTGTTCGGGGATATCTCTACTGTCGTTTATAGTATTAAGTGATGAATTGTATTGGTTTTAACTCTGTCGTTCCTAA
Organism: Prevotella sp.; assembly: GCA_021204735.1. Taxonomy (GTDB): domain Bacteria; phylum Bacteroidota; class Bacteroidia; order Bacteroidales; family Bacteroidaceae; genus Prevotella. The sequence continues at coordinate 8,792 of JAJPYV010000285.1, read as the reverse complement.
CGTGTTCTCTCAAAACGGGGAACTATCTTCTGATATTTGGAATCAAGTAGTTCAGTTAGACAAGGGCGGTCTCTACCTCGTGGAGGCTGATAGTGGTAAGGGTAAGAGTACGTTCTGTAGTTATGTCCTCGGCTACCGTCATGATTTCAGTGGTAGCGTAACGTTTGATAATGTTCCTACCAAAAATCTTAGGGTATCTGATTGGGTGGACATCCGCAAACTGCATATCAGTTACCTCTTTCAGGAACTGCGCCTATTCCCTGAACTCACGGCCCTCGAAAACGTGGAGATAAAAAACAAGCTAACTAATTTTAAATCGCACAAACAGATTGTTGATTGGTTTGAATTACTTGGCATCGGGGATAAACTCAACTCGCTTGTGGGGCGCATGTCGTTCGGGCAACAGCAGCGTGTCGCATTGATTCGTGCTTTGGTACAACCATTCGACTTCCTCCTTGCTGATGAACCGATTAGTCATCTTGATGATGGCAATTCTAAGGTCATGGGGGAGATTATGATGGAGGAGGCTCTTGCTCAAGGGGCTGGGGTTATCATCACGAGTATCGGAAAACATATTGCCCTGAACTACCAAAAGGTTTTTAAGTTATGACATTAGTCTGGAAATTATTGCGCCGACATATCAGCGTTCCGCAGTTTGCGGGGTTCGCATTGGCTAACCTCTTCGGTATGCTTATCGTCCTTCTTGGCTACCAGTTTTACCGTGACGTGCTTCCTATATTTACATCACAGGACAGTTTCATGAAGTCTGACTTTCTTATCGTGAGCAAGAGTATTGGGGCTGCCAATTCTATCACCGGGCGTTCTAACTCGTTCAACAATGCTGAAATTGACGAACTGGCATCACAGGATTTCGTGAAAAATGTCGGAAAATTCACTTCTACTGAGTATAAGGTGAGTGCGAACATGGGGATCAACGGTACGCCTGTCATTAACTCTGAACTGTTTTTTGAGAGTGTGCCTAATGATTTTGTTGATGTATCTCTCAAGGATTGGAATTACACAGAGGGCAGTCGTGAGGTGCCTATCATCCTTCCTCGCTCTTATATAAATATGTACAACTTCGGTTTCGCACAGTCGCACTCTCTACCGAAAATCAGCGATGGTCTCGTGGGTATGATTGATTTCAATATCTTCATCCATGGCAATGGTCATCAGGATGAGTTTAAGGGGAGGGTCATCGGCTTTTCCAACCGTCTTAACACTATCCTTGTTCCACAGACTTTCATGGACTGGGCTAACAGTTTTTATGCTCCTGAAAGCAATTCTGAACCTACCCGACTTATCGTTGAGGTTGCTAACCCTGCTGATGAGAATATCATGAAATATTTTGACCGTAAGGGTTATGAGGTGGATGATGATAAGTTGCAGAGTGAGAAAACTACTTATTTCTTGCGTATGCTGGTGTCTGTCGTAATGGTTGTTGGCATCATAATAAGCATCCTGAGTTTCTATATCCTCATGCTTAGCATCTACTTGCTCGTACAGAAGAACACCACGAAATTGGAGAATCTCCTCTTAATCGGTTATAGTCCTTTCCGTGTGGCTCTCCCCTACGAACTCCTAACTTTGTGCCTTAATGCTTTCGTTCTGATCATTGCGTTGGTCATAATATCTTTCATCCGCAACTATTACATGGGTATCATAGAGAACCTTTTCCCTGAAATGGACTATTCTTCCATGTTCCCCTCAATCTTGTTGGGTATCATCCTCTTCATCCTCGTTTCCATCATCAACCAACTCGCCATCTATCGCAAAGTCATGGCTATCTGGAACAGAAAAGAAACAAGCTAATACGCAAGCTATCTACAAGTGGCAACGCAAGCAATATCGCATTTTTAATTTTTAACTTTTAACTTGCAGCACTGCTGCATTCACTCTAAAAAATAGACATACAATGAAAAAGCTGACTTTTACTTTAACCGTTATATTAATCTCTGTGCTGCAACTATCTGCTGCCGTTTCTGATGATATAGTTCGTGTTGTCGGTGGTGATATAAGTCTTGTTCCTGCTTACGAGACAGCTGGCGATGATTGGTTGGATGCCAACGGCAATTCTATCACCAACAATTACAGCGATGGCATGCTTGGCTACCTCCGTGATGTCGCTGGTTGGACCGCAATCCGTGTGCGCCTGCTTGTTGACCCGACATTAGACGATAAAGAACAATATGATGAGTATCTCGCCACTTGTCAAGATTTAGACTATGTAAAGGCGTTGGGCAAGCGTATCAAGGATGCAGGCATGTATTTTCTCCTTGACATTTTCTATAGTGACACATGGACTGATGTCTCCAAACAGTGGATACCGGAAAGTTGGGGCATGGACAAAAGTACGGATACAGAAATTCTTGCCGCTCAAGTCAAAAGCTACACCACTGACGTAATCAACCAACTCGTTGATTACGGTGCTGCCCCTGATTATGTACAACTTGGCAATGAGGTAAGCTATGGCATGCTGTGGGATTCTTTCAGTGGTAAAAACAATTCCTCTCACTTCTTCAATCTGTCAAGTTCCTATTCTGCTCAACAAACGAAGATTGACCGCTTTGCTACATTGCTTAATGCTGGTGCAGAGGGTGTGCGCCAATCCAACGCTCCTACGGCAAAGATTGTACTTCATAGCGAGCGCACCAGTAACAGTACACAAACTAAAAATTTCTATGACTGGGTAGAGCAAGGTGGTTTTACCGACTATGATGTTATCGGTCTTAGCTATTATCCTGCTTGGCAGGGCTCTTTATCTAATCTTGAAAGCACTTTATCTACATTGACTTCCGCATATCCTGACAAAGAGATACAAATAGTGGAGACTGGATATTACAGTTATCCTGACGTTGAGAATTGGCTGTCAAGCTCTGAACAACAATATTGTACTTGGGGCTATGGCACGTCTGCACAGGCAAATTTCATATCTGACCTTACCTCCACACTCAATAATTATTCTAATGTCACTGGCCTCTATTATTGGCAACCGGAAGAGTGCGGCAATGGTGCTGATGCTGATGGTAACAACAGAATTAAAGGAAGTTGGGACTATCGTGGCTTTTGGGAATTATCATGGAAAAGTGAATCTCACCAACTAATTAGTAGTGATGCTTTGATGAATGTGCAGAACTTTAATCACACAAAATTAAATGATACAGGCATTAGCTCTGTAACCACATCTCCAACCATCTCCACCTCCATTTACAACATCCAGGGTATGCGTGTCAAAGATACCTCACGCAAAGGATTGTATATCATCAATGGCAAGAAAGTTGTAGTTAAATGATGTGTATAATCTTAATACAACATTTTCAATCTTAACTGCAAAAAAAGAAAATTCTGGTATTTTCACCTCCCTCAAGCAATCTCTCAAGCAAAAGTGAATTTTTAATTTTTAATTTTTAATTTTTAATTTTATTTTTCACTACCTTTGCAGGTTGAAACGTAAAGTTTAGCATTATGCCTCAAATTTCTGTTCGCGGTCTGGAAATGCCTGAGTCTCCTATCAGGAAACTCGCCCCGCTCGCAGCTGCCGCTAAAAAACGCGGAATCAAAGTGTATCACCTCAATATCGGACAACCTGACTTGCCCACTCCGCAAGTGGCTCTCGACGCTATTCGTAATATCGACAGGGATATATTGGAGTATTCTCCCTCTCAAGGCAACTTGAGCTACCGTGAGAAACTCGTTAGTTATTATGAGAAATTCAACATCAACGTTGAGCCTGATGACATTATAATTACTTGCGGGGGTAGCGAGGCGGTGCTCTTTGCTTTCATGTCATGCCTCAACCCTGGCGACGAGATTATCGTTCCTGAACCAGCATACGCCAACTATATGGCGTTCGCTATCTCTGCCGGTGCTACTATCCGCACTATCACCACTACTATCGAGGAGGGCTTCTCACTTCCGAAAGTTGAGAAGTTTGAGGAACTTATCAACGAGCGTACCCGTGCAATACTCATCTGCAACCCTAATAACCCTACCGGTTACCTTTATACCCGACGTGAGATGCACCAAATCCGTGACCTCGTGAAGAAATATGACCTTTATCTATTCTCTGATGAAGTGTACCGTGAGTTTATCTACACAGGCTCTCCTTACATCAGTGCCTGCCACCTTGAGGGTATCGAACAGAATGTGGTTCTTATCGACTCTGTCAGCAAACGTTACAGTGAGTGTGGCATCCGCATCGGTGCTCTTATCACAAAGAATAAAGATGTACGCAAGGCTGTGATGAAATTCTGCCAGGCTCGCTTATCGCCTCCTCTTATCGGTCAAATTGCTGCTGAAGCGTCTCTTGATGCTGACGAGGAGTATCTCCGCAATGTCTATGATGAGTATGTGGAGCGGCGTAAGTGCCTTATCGATGGACTAAACCGCATACCTGGCGTGTATTCGCCTATCCCTATGGGGGCTTTCTATACGGTTGCCAAACTACCTGTCGACAATAGCGACGATTTCTGCCGCTGGTGCCTCGAGGAGTTTAACTATGAGGGAGAGACGGTGATGATGTCACCTGCCTCTGGTTTCTATACCACTCCTAACACGGGCATCAACGAGGTGCGTATCGCATACGTGCTTAAAAAAGAGGACTTAATCCGTGCCTTGCATGTCCTTCGCAAGGCTCTTGAGGCTTATCCTGGCAGGGTCGAGGACTAATCTTAAAAGCCAACTATTCTGGCATCTGGTATTTTTTACATGAACTTACCGCTTTTCATAGCAAAACGTATCTATTCGGACAACAGCGACAAACAGGAGGTCAGTCGCCCGGCTATCCGTATCGCTACGGCTGGTGTCGCCATCGGTTTGGCGGTAATGCTTATCTCTGTGTGTATCATACTCGGTTTTAAGCATGGCATCCGTGACAAAGTTATCGGCTTCGGAAGTCATATCACGGTGGCTAACTTCTATTACTTGCACAACAATATTCAGTCGCCTATCTGCATGCCTGATAGTATGCTCGATGTTCTAAGGACTATCAATGGGGTGAACCACGTGCAACGTTTTGCCATGAAACAGGGTATTCTCAAGACTGACAGCGATTTCCTCGGTGTGATGTTCAAGGGCGTCGGACCTGAATACGACACTACTTTTATTCACAACAACTTGGTGAGCGGCAGCATTCCGGTTTTCAGCGATTCGGTCAGCCAAAACAAGATTCTTATCTCGAAGATTATGGCTAACTTACTGAAATTAGACACAGGAGATAGGGTATTCGCTTATTTCTTTGATAAGAATGATGTGCGCACTCGTAGATTTACTGTCGCGGGGGTGTATGAAACTAACCTTACACAATACGACAAAGCTGTGTGTTTCACTGACCTTTATTCTGCCGTCCGTTTGAATAGTTGGGAAAATGACCAAATAAGCGGTGCAGAACTTACCGTAAATGATTTCAATAAACTAAATGATGTTGAGGATGTCCTGATCCAAAAGGTGAACCGCAGACTCGATAGGTATAATGAGACGTATTCTTCGGAAACTATTCAGCAGTCTAATCCGCAAATCTTTGCCTGGCTCGACTTGCTTGACTTGAATGTGTGGATTATCCTCATCTTGATGCTTTGCGTGGCTGGCTTCACAATGATTTCTGGTCTGCTTATTATCATCCTTGAACGTACTAACATGATTGGTATTTTGAAAGCTTTGGGTGCCGGCAACAAGTTAGTGCGTAAAACATTCCTGTGGTTTGCTGTGTTCATCATCGGTCGTGGGATGCTTCTTGGCGATATAATCGCTATTGCTCTTATGTTAATCCAGAAATACACAGGATTAGTAACACTTGACCCTTCTACTTATTATGTTAAGGTGGTACCTGTGGAAATAAACATCCCGATAATAATTCTCCTCAACATCGCCACTTTCCTCATCAGCGTCTTTGTACTCATCGCCCCCAGCTACCTCATCTCTCACATCCACCCCGCCAAGTCCATGAAGTACGAGTAAAATTTGTCAAGCAACGTTATCCTATGTAGGGACACAATTTATTGAGTCCGCTCGTTCTGAAAGAACGAATTTCTATCAAGCAACGCAAGCAAGGTGCCAAGCAAAAAAGAATTCTTAATTCTTAATTCCGCCCCCAGCGGCGCAGCGCCGCAAGCACCTCCGTGTTTTCGCTCTTTCTTCCCACAGTTATTCTCAGGCAATTGCCGCACAATTTTACTTTTGTCCTGTTCCTAACGATTATCCCCATACTCACAAGATAATCATAAATGGTTTGTGCGTCTTTCACTTTCACGAGAAAGAAATTCGCATCCGACGGATATACTTTCTCACAGAATGGCAGCATACTGAATGCTTCCATCATGTTTCCACGCTCCTGCAACAGCAAGCGCACCCACTTTTCTACCTCAAATGGGTCTTTCAACGCTTTCATCGCTTGCTCTTGCGTCAGCAGATTGATATTGTACGGGTATTTCACCTTATTAAATATGTCGATGATTTCTTTTTGGGCGAATGCCATGCCTAATCTGATGGCAGCGCAACCCCATGCCTTACTGAATGTGTTGAGCACTATAAGATTTGGGTATCTGTCGAGCTCATAGCGCAACGAACTCAATCGCGAGAAGTCGATATATGCCTCGTCAACCACCACCAAGCCCTCAAAACCTGTTATCGTCTTTATTACTTCTTCCCTGTTGATACTATTACCTGTTGGATTGTTCGGTGAACATATCCAAATAATCTTAGTTTTATTGTCGCATGCACCCAACAATTTTTCTGCCGTTATCTGGTAATGGTCATCGAGCAATACTGGTCTGTATTCCACATCGTTTATGTCGGCACATACTTTATACATGCCGTATGTTGGTTCCATAGCTACCACATTGTCCGTTCTGGGACAGGCAAAACAACGATATACCAAGTCTATTGCCTCATCTGATCCGTTCCCAAGGAATATGTTCTCTGCCCTCACTCCTTTCACCTTCGATATGCGGGCTTTCAATTCCAACTGCAATGGGTCGGGGTAGCGGTTATACGGACTGTTGTATGGGTTTTCATTGGCATCCAAAAACACGGTCGCCTTGTGCCCGCTATACTCATTCCGTGCACTACTATATGGCTCCAACTTCCATATATTCCCCCTCGTAAGTTCTTCTAATCCTTTCATCAATCCCCAACTGTTAATTCACAATTTCAAGAAAATACACAAGCAAAAGTAAACTTCTAACTTCATCCTCAAATCGCAAGTAGCTCACAGCTAATGTAGGGACACAATTTATTGAGTCCGCTCGTTTCGGAGAAACGACACA
>JAJPYV010000285.1:0-1430 GCA_021204735.1 Prevotella sp. | reverse complement strand
ATGCACATCGCGTTCCTGTGCGCAATGAGCATTTCATTTTCCGCCATAACCTCAACTGTCTCCCCGATATTCCTTATTCCTTCTTCGGTCAAATATTGGAATGTGGTCTTTCGGAAAAAGCTATCTAAATTCACGCCGTTGTATGCCACTGCATGACCGTGTGTCGGCAATGTGTGGTTTGTTCCGCTTGCATAGTCACCGGCACTCTCACAGGCGTATTTCCCAAGGAACACGCTCCCTGCGTTCACCACCTTATCTGCCAACATCTCATAGTCATCAGTTGACAAGATAAGATGTTCCGGCGCATACATATTGCTCAGCTTCATCGCCTCGTCTTTGTCCTTCACCAACACCATCTTACTGTTTTCAAGGGCTTTCGCAGCTATCTCCTTGCGTGGCAGCACTTTCAGTTGCTTGTCAATCTCTGCCTGCACCTTGTCAATCATGCTCTCCGACGTGCTTATCATTATCACCTGTGAGTCTATTCCATGCTCTGCCTGTGACAATAGGTCTGCTGCTACAAACTCTGGCTCACTGCTTTCATCGGCAATCACGCAAACTTCTGATGGCCCTGCCGGCATGTCTATCGCTACCTCATCGAGCGACACTAATTGCTTCGCTGCCATAACGTATTGGTTGCCTGGCCCGAAGATTTTATATACTTTCGGTATGCTCTCTGTGCCGTATGCCATGCCGCCTATCGCCTGTACTCCGCCTGTCTTGTATATCTTGCTCACTCCAGCTATCTGTGCTGCTGCCAATATCACCGGGTTAACCTTGCCATCTCGCTCTGGTGGGGTGCATAGCACTATCTCCCTGCACCCTGCTATCTTCGCTGGTGTGGCGAGCATCAATACGGTACTGAATAGCGGGGCTGTGCCGCCCGGAATATACAATCCTACTTTCTCTATCGGAATGTTCTTCTGCCAACAGGTAACACCGGGCTGCGTCTCTATCTTCTTGCTCTCATGCCGTTGGGATGCGTGAAATACATATATATTATGGTGGGCTTGCTCCAAGGCTTCATATAGTCCTTCGGGCAATTGCTCCCGTGCTTCATCGATTTCCTCTTGACTTACGGCAAGGTCATCTATCGTCACGTGGTCGAACTTCTCTTCATATTTCTTTATCGCCCTGTCTCCGTCTGTCCTCACGTCATCGAGAATGCCCCTCACAGTGGCAAACAACTTGCTACTATCGAGGTGGGGCCTCTTTACTATCTCTTTCCACTCCTCCTGTTGTGGATTTTTGTATATCTTCATTGTCAATAATTTCGTATTTCCAAGCAACGCTCTATCCTAATGCTCCGTCTTTACAATATCATTTTCTCGATCGAGTTTACAAGTATTCCTTGTGCTCCCAACTCTTTCAACTTGCCTATAATCTCCCAAAACCGCTTTTCATCAAGCACAGTATGCACAGAACACCAG
>JAJPYV010000427.1 GCA_021204735.1 Prevotella sp. | reverse complement strand
AGACGTCTATCAGAGACCAGGAACATAGATTTCTTCAACGACCCAATAGAGACATACGTTGACGGAGAGTGGATGAAGGCTAAGGGCACGACACTTGGAGCGGACGATGGCATAGGATGTGCGATGCAATTGGCAGTGTTGGATGACAACACGATAGAGCATGGTCCGATAGAATGCGTATTTACGGTAGATGAAGAGACCGGGCTAACAGGGGCATACGGAATAAAGACAGGGTTTATGACAGGAGACATGCTTATAAACCTTGACAGTGAGGATGAAGGACAATTTTTCGTCAGTTGTGCCGGAGGTGTTACGACGACGGCGAAATTCACCTTTGAGCGAGAGGCAGCACCGAAGGGGTATTTTTTCATGAAAATATCCGTGAAGGGATTGCATGGCGGACATAGCGGAGATGACATAAACAAGAAATTCGCCAATGGCATAAAACTTCTTGCACGTTTCATTTATCTACTCCAAGAGAAATACGGCGTAAGACTTGTAAGTTTTGATTCAGGGCGTATGCACAATGCCATTCCACGTGATGGAATTGTAGTATTCGCCGTACCGACAGAATATAAGGAGGATGTAAGTGTAGACTTGAATGTATTCGCAAAAGATGTGGAAGACGAGTTTCATGTCAGTGAGGATAGCATTACGTTCAATCTTGAAAGCGAAGAATCGAGTGCAGTATTACCGTTGAATGTAAGTAGAAATTTCATTCTCGCAATGCAGGCAGTAGACAATGGACCATTCTCAATGTGTCAGGATGAGGCATTGGCATGGATGGTAGAAACATCAAGTAACGTGGCAAGTGTAGTAACGACCGACAACGGGATAAAGATTGTGACGTCTCAGCGTTCGAATGTGATGAGCAATCTTGAGAATATGGGAAATACTATAAAAGCAGTATTTCAGTTAGCAGGCGCAGAAGTTGTGCAAGACAGCAGATATCCTGCATGGAAGATGAATCCGAATAGCGCATTAACAAGTATTGTAGTAGATACTTACAAGAAACTGTTCAACAAAGAGCCGAAGGTAATAGGCATCCATGCAGGGTTGGAATGTGGACTGTTTTCAGAGAAATATCCCAACTTAGACATGGTATCGTTTGGACCGACCTTGCGAGGTGTACACTCACCAGAAGAGCGGCTATATATCCCGAGCGTACAGATGGTTTGGGATCATCTTTTAGAAATAATGAAAAACATACCAGAAAAATAGTAAATAAAACAATGAGAAAACACATATTAAAAATAACCTTAATATGCTTATCACCATTACTGTTTGTCAGTTGTATGAAACAGCATAAGGCAGAGAGTGTGGTGAAAGATTTCCTAAATGAGAATCTGACAGAGAGCAAATACTCTGTCAGTTTCTCGAAGATTGACTCAACGGCATACGTCAACGACATTGCACTAAGCTTAATGAAAGAAATCGCAAAACACAACAAAGCATTCAAGAAAGACATAAATTACAAGCCCAACAACAAGAAAGGCAAGTTGGTATATACAAAAGCCACGATATATGTAGGCAAGGACACGCTAAAACAAACATTCTACCTTGATAATGACATCACATACGTTGTGGGATTCAAAGAGAATTAGTTAGATTTTGTGGAAATGGAGGCGGAGGGCGGTGTTAGAGAGAACCATCCTTCTGCTGGTTAATGTCTCCACGTTATAAGTGGTTTCAAGGCTATCTACACCAAAGGGATAAAGTAATTGAACGTCATTGATAGGAGTGTCTCCACTCTCACGGTTGTAGAGATATGGGTCATAGAGTTGCAATGTCCCGTTAGAATGTTTAAAACGGAACAGAATGTTTGCGTTTGCACCAGACTTGTCATCAAGTTCCAGTAATTTGCTTTCGAAAGACCAATAAATTTTTGCTTGGTCCATATCATTTACACCTAATGTAGAAAGCGTGTCAATGGAAGTGAGGTGCCACATTCCGTCAAGTTTACCATTGCCTGAAGATTCTATAGTGTCACAGGAGTAGAGTAATGCAGATAACAGAATGAGAATCAATGTATATTTGCAGAGAAATGTGTATTTAGTTGAATATCTTTCCATACAATTTAAAAACTATATATTATGATCAATTTTCAGAAAACGACTCAGAAATGACCGATTTTGACTATTGTAATTTGGAAGCCATAGTTATTTCCAAGAATTTTCCCGAAATCCATGGCATATCCGAGTTTTGCGCTCCAGCCTTTCAATAAACCCTCATCAAAAGCATATTTACCCTCAACGAGGAAGCTCACGTTATGATGTTTCTTGTCGTAAGGCACATCGTAAGTTCCCAAACCCTCTTGATATGTACCGAGTACACGGTAAGAGAAATTATCAGTGGGGTTGCCGTCTATACCGATATGTAAAGCCATGAAGCGATTGTCCTCAATTGAAATCGTACCATCTGTGTTATAAATAGGCGAGCGGAAAAGGGGGTTACCTATTACCTGTCCCCAGTGTTGCCAACCAGTGTAGATGCCATGATTATAGTAATTATCTCTACCTCCGATGTGGTCAGAAATTCCTGAAGTATGGTCGTGATAGATTGGTCCGCTTTGATATTTGGTGTAAATGTATTCAAAGACCACATCATTGACCCATCTTGGATATTTCAGATTAAGTTCAGCTCCAAGCATAATATCCTTCAAGTCATAAAGCAAGAAACGCATTTTCTTTTTAGAGTTCCACTCATCGCCACTGCCATAACCATCATAGTCGAGGAGGAACATTCCAGAATGGTCTTCAAAATATTTGTCAGCATAGATACTGAAACGCCAATATTCCTCATCCCAATTCATGCGTAAGAGCCAACTTCCAACCTGATTGCCTTCCATATTTCTGTAAACATTTTCTCGTGCATCAAAGCCACCGAAAATAAAAGCATTCCAATAAGCATTCAGACCGGTGTTGCATTTTATTTCATCCATACCTCCTTCATTGTTTGGAACGTAAGAAGTGCCGCCGAAATTCGAAGCAATCTCAAGACCAAGTTCCAAAGAAAAAGGGAAATATCTTTCTTCGTTGCCAATCTTGAAGTAAATAGCTTTGCTATGGAACAAGACATTGTCGGCATATTTACTTTGTTTATTAGTAAAGTCATGCTGCCAATTCTGGTCAGTCATCCAGCCGTAAGCAATATGTCCTTTTAGGCGTATCCACCCCTTACCGAAAGGTAAAGCCCAATAATCAGGAAGAGCGAGACGTATTTGAGGGATAGGACGAGCATTTATACCCAGAGTTTGAGAGCCAGAACTAAGTTTTTGATTCTTGAATTCCATAGGATATTCCTTGCTACCGACAGACAACGAGCCGTGAAGCCATCGTGCCTCGATGAAAGCCTGTTGGATTACGAAATTGCTGGTGAAATTATAAGGAACAGCAAGGTCGATGCCATAGCCGATACCCCAGCGTCGCAGAGAGTCGGTACGAAGAGGACGAATAATACTTGCACGTAAATAGCCATTCCCATTCTCTAAAGAACTTAGGCCGTAGCGGTTTGCATTCAGCCAAAGAGGAGTTTGTCCGTGAGAGAATGTTGACTGCATCTCAATCTTATACTCCAGTCCGTCAGCCAACGGAATGATACCTTTTTCATCATTGTCAAAAGACTGCGAAAAAGCCATAGCATTAGCGAGAACAAATAAAAGTATGAGTGTGTAAGATCTCATCAAAAAGCTATATTTAAAATTGTAACGTTAAATAATTTATATTATTGTAAGCAGGTAATAGTCAAAAAGACATTAATAAAATCATGTCTTACTACACCTTTCAAGTTCCTCCTTAATATAATGTGGCGTAAATCCAATTGAACATTGAGCCAATTCCTCAGGAGTGCCAGTAGACAGAATAGTACCACCATTGCGGCCACCCTCAGGTCCCATGTCAATTATATGGTCAGCAAGTTTTATAACGTCCATATTATGTTCTATAATAATCACCGTGTTGCCACGGTTGACGAGACGGTTCAGAACATTCATTAGGATTCGAATATCCTCAAAATGCAGTCCTGTAGTAGGCTCGTCCAAAATATAGAGAGTTTTGCCAGTGTCACGCTTACTCAGTTCGGTGGCAAGTTTTACGCGTTGGCTCTCGCCACCGCTGAGAGTAGTAGATGGTTGACCGAGTTTTATATATCCAAGTCCAACATCTTGAATAGTCTTGATTTTGCGGAGAATTTCAGGCACGTTCTCAAAGAACTGCACAGCCTGATCGATAGTCATGTCGAGAACATCAGATATGCTTTTACCCTTGTATCTCACTTCGAGAGTCTCACGGTTGTACCTTTTTCCGTGGCAGACCTCACAGGGGACCATGATATCAGGCAAGAACTTCATTTCAATAGTCTTGTATCCGTTACCACCACAAGCCTCGCAGCGACCGCCGCGAACATTGAAAGAAAAACGTCCTGGTTTGTAACCACGAATCTTTGCTTCAGGCAAATTGACGAACAAAGAGCGGATATCGCTAAAAACACCAGTGTAAGTAGCAGGATTAGACCGTGGAGTACGTCCGATAGGACTTTGGTCAACATTTACCACTTTGTCGACAAACTCGATGCCTTCTATGCTATCGTAAGGCATTGGCTTTTTGAGAGACCGGTAGAAATGTTGGCTCAATATCGGTTGAAGAGTTTCGTTTATAAGAGTAGACTTACCACTACCGCTGACACCAGTTACAACAATCATTTTGCCTAAAGGAAAATCCACATCAATATGCTTGAGATTGTTGCCTGTAGCCCCATGAATTGAGATACGTTTACCATTACCCTTGCGCCGTTGAGAAGGAAGATCAATTTTCTTTACACCAGACAGGTACAAACTTGTCAAGGTATGATACTCCATCATTACATCAGGAGTACCCTGGAAAACCACATCACCACCATTGCGGCCAGCGCCAGGACCGATATCAACGATATAGTCAGCATTCATCATCATGTCCCTGTCGTGTTCCACAACAATCACAGTATTACCAATGTCACGCAGTTCTTTCAATGATTGAATAAGACGGTTGTTGTCGCGTTGGTGAAGACCGATACTCGGTTCGTCGAGGATGTAAAGAACATTGACGAGACGGGAACCAATTTGAGTGGCAAGACGTATTCTCTGACTTTCACCACCAGAAAGCGAAGCCGACTGGCGGTCTAAAGAAAGATAGTCGAGCCCCACGTCAAACAAGAAGTTTATGCGAGTCATTATCTCCTTGACGATTTCCGAAGCAATTCTTTTCTGTCGTTCATCAAGATGTTTTTCAGCCTCAGCAAACCAGTCTTTCAGTTCAGCGACATCCAAAGCCGCCACCTCTGAAATATTCTTGTCCCAGATACGGTAAGAAAGAGACTCCCTGTTGAGACGCATACCATGACATTCTGGGCATTGGCAGACGGTTTGAAACTGGTCAGCCCATTTCTGTCCAGAACTACTGTCATCATTCTCTATAACCGTTTGAAGATATTTCAGTACACCGTCGAAATCGACGAAATAATCACTCGACGTATGTATAAGATCTTTTTTAATGCGGATACTCTCAATAGAACCATATAATATTTCGTTGATGGCTTCTTCAGGTATATTCTTTATAGGAGTGTCGAGGTCACATTCGAACTTCTCCAAGATAGCATCAATCTGCCAGAAAATCATCTGGTTCTTGAATTTCCCCAAAGGCAAGATACCCCCTTTGCGAATAGACAAGGATGTGTCGGGCATCACCTTAGTCAAGTCAATTTCATTTATTACTCCTAACCCTTTGCATTTTGGACATGCCCCTTCAGGAGAATTGAAAGAAAATTTATTAGGAGCTGGGTCACCATAGGAAATACCCGTAGTAGGACACATAAGGCGTTTGCTGTAATACTTAGCCTCGTTAGTATCTTTTTCTATAATCATCAGCAAGCCGTCGCCTTGTCTCATCGCTTCAGTGACACTTTTCTTAAGACGCTCATCATCCTTATCCTGAACAAGCAGTTTATCAATTACTACCTCAATGTTATGGTTTTTGTAGCGGTCAGTCTTCATGCCACGAGTCATCTCCACTATCTCCCCATCAATCCGCATATAGAGATATCCTTTGCGGCGCATGCTTTCAAACAATTCACGGTAGTGACCCTTACGGTTGCGCACCAAAGGCGCAAGGATTAGGATCGCCTTACCAGTATAGCGAGAATGAATCATCTGAAGGACATTTTCTTCAGTATATTTCACCATTTTCTCGCCCGTCATGTAACTGTAAGCGGTCCCTGCACGAGCATAAAGAAGGCGCAGATAATCGTAGATTTCTGTTATCGTACCGACGGTGGAACGAGGATTTTTGTTGGTAGTTTTCTGTTCTATACTTATAACAGGACTTAAACCAGTAATCTTGTCAACATCAGGGCGCTCCATATTACCGAGAAAGTTGCGTGCGTATGCAGAGAACGTCTCGATATAACGGCGCTGGCCTTCGGCATAAATTGTGTCAAAAGCAAGAGAAGACTTTCCAGAGCCACTGAGACCAGTGATGACAGTAAGACTATTGCGTGGAATTTCCACGTCAATGTTCTTGAGGTTGTGCACACGTGCTCCCCAAACATTTATTTTCTTGTCTTCCCGCTCCATGCTGTAAAATAGGAGTTTATTCTACTACAGTTTCAGATTCTTCATTATATCCCCGCAGGAGGTTCACATCCCTTTTGATGTTGAAAGTCCTGCCATCAGCGCCCTTAGCCTTTACGAGAACATAATATACGCCTTGTTTCACATCTTTACCATTATAAGTGCCGTCCCAGCCGCCAGATGGGTCATTCCACTCATAAATTTTCTGTCCCCAGCGATTAAAGATATAAGCATGAAATTCTACAATGGACTGGTAACCGTCTTTAGCCTTATAAATATCATTTATACCATCCCCGTTTGGAGAGAAAGCGTTAGGCATCTCCAACTTGCTTTCACTAATCGTAACGGTAAGCGGACCGACCTCGTCCCAGTATTCTTGAGTATAAGCGATAGTGTCATTGCCGTTAACAAAAGTGGCATAAACGACAATGGAGTGAGTGCCAGCCTTGGTAAAAGTATATTCTGTATCTTCTTCATAACGTATCAGATAAGGAGAACTTTCTCCTTGAAGCGTGAATCTCCATTCATAATAAGCATTATAAACACCAACGTTTTCAGGATTAGTCTGGAACACGCCAGTTAAGGGAGCATCACCAGACATGTTGGAATTTTCCTCCTCGCCGTCAGAAGTCGTATAAGTAGCAGTAGGGTTGATAGTTGGATACTCATCATTGGTATGAGCTTTGATCTTGCAAAGATTTATCGATAATGCGATTAATGCTAAAAAAAATACGATTCTCATCTTTTTATCTGATATATTATATTTTGCAAAATTACTCAATAAAGTTGATTAAGCCACGCTTTTTTTGTAATTTTGCAGAAATTTAAATATAAGCATGAGATATAGAATAAGATTTATCTTTATTATGATAGCGATGTTTTTTTGTTTTGGAGCCATTGCACAAGACAAGAAAATACAAGAAATACATACAGTTAAGAGCGGTGAGACTATATACGGAATATCCAGGTCATACGGCATTACGGTAGAAGAATTGAAAAATGCAAATCCAGGGATGGAGGCACAAAACTATGAGTTGAAAACAGGAGATAACATCGTGATACCATATCCGTCGGGAGAGATGCCAGGTAAGGTTTCGAATGCACAACAAACAGTCACATCAGCAAAAGCGATAAAGGTAGGTGTAGTATTGCCCCTACATAACATAGATGGAGACGGACGGCGCATGGTGGAATATTACAGGGGTTTGCTATTGGCATGTGAGGATTTGAAAAAAGAAGGGATTTCGGTAGAAGTCAACGCATATAACACCCCGATAGATAGTAATGTAGATAACATATTAGCCCAAAGCAATTTGCAGAATTGCGATGCTATATTCGGCCCGCTATATACAAAGCAAGTTAAATCACTGACAAGTTACGTAAAAAACAGTGACACGAAGATTGTAATACCTTTTTCCATTAGCGGAAATGATATATTGTCGAACCAGAACATCTTTCAGGTGTATCAAAAACCAGATATTTTCTATAATGAAGTGATAAGACATTTTGTATACCGTTTCAGCAATTATAACATTGTAGTAATAGACTGTAACGACAAGACCAGTGACAAAGGAGTATTTACTTTTAACCTGCGAAAGCAGTTGGACGACCGAAAAATAGCATGCAATGTTACAAACCTTAATTCAAGTCCAGAGATATTTGCCAAGGCATTCAGTGCGATAAAGCCAAACATGGTAATATTGAACACTGGGCGTTCACCCGAACTGAACCAAGTAATATCAAGGCTTGATGGACTAATGGATGCAAACCCTAATATATCAATATCCCTATTCGGATATACAGAATGGTTGATGTATGAAAAATACGACAAAGCAAAGTTTTTCAAGTACGACACATACATTCCGACAAGTTCATATTATAATCCTGTATCAAGTAAAGTAAAGCTATTGGAAGATAAATACCGTAAATGGTTCAACAGTGATATGATGGATTATCTGCCACGTTTTGCCATAACAGGTTATGATCATGGGATGTTCTTCTTGCGAGGATTAAATAAAGACGGAAAAAATTTCAGTGGGAAAGAAGCCGACAAGTCATTTTTACAGACATCAATGCATTTTATGAAAGTAGGTTCAGGAGGTGGCTATCAGAATACTGGATTCATGTTCGTGCATTATAACAAGGACACTTCAATATCAATCATCAGTTTTTAAGAGATGCGTAAGATAATAATCATTATGATGTTCACAATGCTGTCTGCTGTAGTAGAAGCACAGATAGGTTTGTACCGTAATGACCTGAGCATTGGTGTAAATGGTGGATATGTGCTGAGCAGCGTAGGTTTTTCACCGAAAGTGAATCAGACGCAATTGGGAGGTATAACAGGTGGAGTTTCATTCCGTTATGTCTGTGAGAAATATTTCAGTACAATTTGTGCAATACAAGCAGAAGTGAACTATGCGCAAGTAGGATGGAAAGAAAAAATACTCGATATAAATGACGCCCCAGTAATAAACACAGTTACTGGACTTGCAGAGAATTACAGTCGTACACTAACATACGTACAAATTCCAATATTTGCACATTTAGGGTGGGGAAGAGAACAAAAAGGTGTACAATTTTTCTTTCAGGCAGGACCACAGATAGGATTCAACATAGGAGAATCCACGAGCATGAATTTTGATATAGACCAGCGCAACAGCATAGACCGAGTGAACAACACTGTTGCGCAGGATACTATGGCAGTAGAGAACAAGTTTGACTATGGAATAGCGGCAGGTTTCGGGTTGGAATATTCTCATCCTAAGGTAGGACATTTTCAGTTGGAGGCTCGTTATTATTATGGATTGGGAAACATATACGGAGACTCAAAGAAAGACTATTTCGGAAAGTCGAATATCAGTAATATCGTAGTCAAGTTGACATATCTGTTTGATTTAATAAAAACAAAGAGATAAAGGATCGCAATCTTATTATCTGTTTTTAGACAAGCAGACTTATAGGATAGAAAATATTGTAAAGTTAAAATACGCTAAAACGATTTGATTGGTGAGATTATAAAAATTTTTATTATCTTTGCATGATGTAAAAGCTTTTCAAGAAAGTGGAAGTGAGAAACACGATTGTAAACATAAAAAAAAATATAATACAAACTTAACATAAAGCAGATATAATATGAAAAGTTATCCAAAAATCGGAATCCGTCCGATTATCGACGGAAGGCAGGGCGGTATACGCGAGAGTCTTGAGGAAAAGACAATGTTGCTTGCCAAAGCAGTTGCAGAATTAATTTCTGGTAATGTTAGGAATGGAGACGGTTCACCTGTTGAGTGTGTCATAGCAGACGGCACGATAGGGCGAGTTGCCGAAGCCGCACAATGTGCAGAGAAATTTGAAAAGAGTGGAGTAGGAGCTACAATTTCCGTTACGTCATGCTGGTGTTATGGTTCAGAGACGATGGATATGAATCCATATTATCCGAAAGCAGTATGGGGCTTCAACGGAACGGAGCGTCCTGGAGCCGTTTATTTGGCAGCTGTCCTTGCTGCACATGCGCAGAAAGGTTTGCCGGCATTTGGAATATATGGACATGACGTGCAAGACCTTGAGGATAATACCATACCAGAAGATGCTGCAGAAAAGATATTGCGTTGGGCAAGAGCCGCACAAGCAGTGGCAACGATGAGAGGGAAGTCGTATCTCTCAATAGGAAATGTAGCCATGGGAATTGCAGGCAGTATCGCAAATGCCGACTTCATGCAGGAATATCTCGGAATACGTGCAGAACAAGTTGATATGACAGAGATACTTCGTCGTATAGAGGAGGAGATATATGACAAGGCAGAATATGAGAAAGCATTGGCATGGGTTAAGAAAAATTGTGTTCCAAACGAGGGTGAGGACATTGGCAACAGAGAAGTGAAGAAGAAGGATCGTGCTGGTAAAGATGCAGACTGGGAGTTTGTTACGAAGATGACGATGATTTGCAGAGACCTTATGACAGGAAATCCAAAACTGTTGGAGGCAGGTTTTAAGGAAGAAGCACTCGGGCACAATGCGATAGCAGGAGGGTTCCAAGGACAGAGGCAATGGACAGACTTTAAACCAAACGGAGACTTCACAGAAGCATTGCTCAACACATCATTCGACTGGAACGGCATACGTGAGCCGTACGTATTCGCAACGGAGAATGACACTTGTAATGGACTAACGATGCTGTTTGAACATTTACTTACCAATAAGGGCGCAATATTCTCTGACGTAAGAAGTTATTGGAGTCCTGAAGCCGTAAAGCGAGTAACGGGAAAAGAACTCACAGGCAGAGCATCAGGCGGAATAATTCACCTTATTAATTCAGGTTCGACTACTCTTGACGGAACAGGACAGAGTGTTGATGCAGAAGGCAACCCGACGATGAAAGTTCATTGGGAAATGACAGAGAAAGACATAGAATCATGTCTTGCAGCTACAACGTGGTATCCAGCATGTAGAGACTATTTCCGTGGAGGCGGTTTCTCATCCAATTTCCTCACAAAGGGTGGAATGCCAGTAACAATGGCACGCTTAAATATCGTAAAAGGACTTGGTCCTGTATTGCAGTTGGCAGAAGGCTGGACAGTAGACATTGACCCTGAGATTTTCGCGATAATCAATAAGCGTACAGACCCGACATGGCCAACGACATGGTTTGTTCCCCGTATCTGTGATAAACCAGCGTTTAAGGATGTATATTCAGTGATGAACAACTGGGGAGCCAACCATGGAGCTATAAGTTACGGTCATATAGGAGCAGACCTTATAACAATGGCATCAATACTCCGCATACCAGTTTGCATGCACAATGTTGACGAGGACAAGATTTTCCGTCCGGCAGCATGGAATGCGTTTGGAATGGATAAGGAAGGAGCAGATTTCAGGGCATGTGCAAACTTTGGAGCATTGTATAAATAAACGGTAAATCCATGAGCAAAGAAAGTATATTAAAGAAGGATGGGGTGAGCTACGTGCTCCCCTTCATCCTTATAACGGCATGTTTTGCACTTTGGGGCTTTGCCAACGACATAACGAACCCGATGGTAAAGGCATTCTCAAAGATATTCAGGATGAGTGTTACCGATGGAGCTCTTGTACAGGTGGCGTTCTACGGTGGATACTTTGCCATGGCTTTCCCGGCAGCGATGTTCATCAGAAAGTTCTCTTACAAGGCAGGCGTACTGATGGGATTGGGATTGTATGCTGTAGGGGCATTTCTGTTTTTCCCTGCAAAGATGATAGGGGCATATCCTTGTTTCCTTTTGGCATATTTCATTCTGACGTGCGGACTGTCGTTTTTGGAGACCAGTTGCAACCCTTACATACTGTCAATGGGAACAGAAGAAACATCGACACGAAGATTGAACCTTGCTCAGAGTTTCAACCCTATGGGATCGTTGCTTGGAATGTATGTCGCAATGAATTTCATTCAGGCACGCATGGACCCTATGAGTACTGCTGATAGGGCTTTACTGAGCGATGAACAATTTAATGTGCTTAAAGACCATGATCTATCAGTATTGATATCTCCATATCTTACGATAGCAATTGTGATTGCAGTGATGTTTGTCGTTATTTTCTTTGTAAAGATGCCGAAAAATAACGACCAAAGTCATGCCATAAATTTCATTCCCACGTTGAAGCGTCTAATTCACGTTAAGCATTATCGTGAAGGTGTTATAGCTCAGTTCTTTTATGTAGGAGCGCAGATAATGTGCTGGACGTTCATCATCCAATATGGAACACGTTATTTTATGTTGGAAGGGATGGAAGAGCGTGCCGCAGAAGTGTTGTCACAGCGATTCAATATTTTCGCGATGATATTTTTCTGCTGCAGTCGTTTTATATGTACTTTCTTCTTGCGTTATATCAATCCTGGAAAACTGCTTTCGATATTGGCTGTTTGTGCCATGGTGTTGACAGTAGGTGTGATATATTTCCAAAACCGATATGGCGTATATTGCCTTATGGGAGTAAGCGGATGTATGTCGCTCATGTTCCCTACAATCTATGGAATAGCATTGCAGAAATTGGGAGATGATGCTAAATTCGGGGCAGCAGGACTTATCATGGCAATTCTCGGAGGAAGTATTTTGCCACCGTTCCAGGCATCCATTATTGACTTGAAGGAAATTTTAGGTTATCCGGCAGTAAACCTATCGTTCATACTTCCTTTCATTTGTTTTGTTGTGGTTGCTATTTACGGATATCGGATGTATAGGTTGAGGATTTAGACTATATGAGAATACCTTATATAAATTAATGTGAATAATGGCGAGGGTATAATTAGATGTTTTGTTTCTTAAAAACAGTTAAATTCCGAAAGAAAAGGGATAAAACATTTTGAGAATTGGGGATTGTGATATACCTTTGCAG
>JAJPYV010000121.1 GCA_021204735.1 Prevotella sp. | reverse complement strand
TGTGTGCCCTTGTGCCTTATTATTTCGCAATTTACCTTTTGAGGGGGAAAATACAACAACGGTTATCCTTTTCCATCGAGAGTACAGAGATGAATGTCGGAGTGGGGGAGTAGCCATCAGCTCAGGTAATTATTAACTAAAAAACAAAATACAAAAATTTATGAACGTTATTTTAATTGCGGTAATTGTTCTTGGAGGAATAGCGTTAGTGGCTTCGGTCATTCTATACGTATGTTCCAAGAAGTTTGCTGTTCATGAAGACCCCCGTATAGGGCAAGTGACGGCAGCTCTGCCAGGAGCAAACTGTGGAGGATGTGGCTATCCTGGATGCGCCGGCTTGGCAAGTGCTTTGGTAAAGGCTGCTGATGCTGGTTCGTTGGAAGGTCTCCTCTGTCCTGTAGGCGGTGCGCCTGTAATGGGACAGATAGCTGACTTGTTGGGAATGGCAATCGCTAACACTGAACCCAAGGTTGCGGTTGTACGTTGTAACGGTACTTGTGAATTACGTCCACGCATTGCAGAGTACAACGGTCTTAGGACTTGTACGGCTATGAACGCTTGCGGTGCCGGTGAGACGGGCTGTGGATTTGGCTGTTTGGGCTGTGGCGATTGTGTCAACGCATGTACGTTTGGTGCGATTACGATGAATGCAGAGACAGGTTTGCCAGAGGTAGACGAGGAGAAATGTACTTCCTGCGGTGCCTGTGTAAAGGCTTGTCCGAGACATATCATCGAGCTTCGTAAGAAGGGTGTCAAGAATCGCCGTGTCTATGTTCGTTGCGTGAACAAAGACAAGGGAGCAGTTGCCAAGAAGGCATGTAATGCAGCATGTATCGGTTGCGGTAAGTGCGAGAAGGAATGTAAGTTTGGAGCTATCAAGGTAGAAAACAACCTCTCTTACATTGATCCTAACGTATGTCGTCTCTGTCGTAAGTGTGTTGAGGCTTGTCCTACACACGCTATTGTTGCAGTCAATTTCCCTGCACCTAAGCCTCGTGCTGAGAAGCCGGCGGATGCTGCGGAGAAGGTAGAACAAAAACAGGAGGAGGTTAAAGCATGAATTTGAAGACTTTCAGAATTGGCGGTGTACATCCCGAAGAGAACAAGATAACGGCAGAGGTTGCAACGCAAGTAGCCAAATTGCCAAAGGAGGCGATATTCCCATTGTCACAGCATATCGGAGCCCCGGCAAAGCCAGTGGTTGCCAAGGGTGACAAAGTGAAGGTAGGAACGCTCCTCGCAGAGGCAGGCGGTTTCGTTTCCGCTCCTATTTATTCTTCTGTTTCTGGAACTGTAACGAAGATAGATACCGCTATTGACGGTTCTGGTTACCGTAAACCAGTTATTATAGTAAAGGTGGAAGGTGACGAATGGGAAGAGAGTATTGACCGTTCAAATAAACTTGAGACTCTTGCAGCTCATCCAGAGCTCACCCCAGAAGAAATTGTCAACCGTATCAAGAAGGCGGGTGTTACAGGTATGGGTGGTGCCGGCTTCCCGACATTCATCAAACTGTGTCCTCCACCAACTGCGAAGGCAGAGTGTGTGATTATCAATGGTGTTGAGTGTGAGCCATATATCACGGCAGACTACCGCCTGATGATGGAACATTCTGATGAGATATTGGTGGGCCTTGACCTGCTTATGAAGGCAGCAAAGGTTACGAAAGGTTATATCGGTATTGAGGACAATAAACCGAAGGCTATCGAACTGTTTGAGCAGAAGACGGCAAACAACCCTAATGTAGAAGTTGTGGCACTTAAGAAGAAATATCCGCAAGGAGGTGAGAAACAGCTTGTGGATGCCGTTATCCGCCGTCAGGTTCCGGCTCCTCCGGCAATCCCTGTCAATGTGGGTGCTATCGTGCAGAATGTCGGTACTGCTTACGCTGTTTATGAGGCTGTCATGAAAAACAAACCTCTCTTTGAGCGTTACACCACTGTAACTGGTAAGGAGGTTGCCAAACCAGGTAACTTCCTCGTTCGTATGGGTACACCAATGATTGACCTTATCAATGAGTGCGGTGGAATGCCGGAAGGCGACAACAAGTTGCTCGGTGGTGGTCCGATGATGGGTAAGGCTCTTACCTCTGTTGACGTTCCTATCTGCAAAGGTTCCAACAGTGTTACTATCCTTAGTGGTGACGATGCGCGCCGCAAGGAGCCACAGCCATGTATCCGTTGCGCTAAGTGTGTAAGTGCTTGTCCTATGGGTCTTGAGCCGTATCTCTTGGCAACGGCAAGTGCAAAGCACCTATGGGAGAAGGTGGAGCAAGAAGACATCACCTCATGTATCGAGTGTGGTTCGTGCCAGTTCACGTGCCCCGCTAATCGTCCTATGCTTGACAACATACGTCTTGGTAAGAGTACTGTTATGGGTATAATAAGAGCACGTAATACAAAAAAATAAAAATCTTTCCCTCATCAGTAGTGTCTTGCCGATAGCGGTTGCGAAAGGTATGATACTGATAGAGAAAAGACAATATAATATTAAGAAAAATGGGCAAATTAATAGTATCATTATCGCCACATGCGCATAGTAACGACAGTGTACAGCGCAATATGTATGGTGTAATAATTGCATTGATACCTGCATTGGTGGTTTCATTCATATTCTTCGGAATAGGCTCTGCCATTGTGTGTGTGTCAAGTGTGGCGGCTTGTGTGTTTTTTGAGTGGGCGATAACAAAATATATTTTGAGAAAACAACCCACTATCTGTGACGGTTCCGCCATTCTCACTGGTTTGTTGTTAGGCTTCAACCTGCCTTCAAACCTCCCTGTATGGATTATTATCATAGGTGCACTGGTTGCTATAGGTATCGGCAAACTGTCTTTCGGCGGTCTTGGTTGCAACCCTTGGAACCCTGCTTTGGTAGGGCGTTGCTTCCTGTTGGTTTCCTTCCCTGCACAAATGACATCATGGCCGGTTGCAGGTCAGTTGACAAGTTATACTGATGCAGTTACTGGAGCTACTCCATTGAGCATTATGAAAACGGCTATCAAGTCGGGCGACCCTGCTGTTCTTCAGCAGCTGCCTGATTCGTTATCGATGCTTTGGGGAAATCCTGGTGCTGTTCTCGGTGCAGGTACTATCGGTGAGGTTTGTGCCTTGGCATTGATAATCGGTTTGATCTTTATGCTTTGGAAGAAGATTATTACATGGCATATTCCAATTAGCATCTTGGCAACGGTATTCGTATTCAGCGGTATCATGCACCTCGCAAATCCTGTTTATGCAAGTCCTATTGCTGAACTGTTGAGTGGTGGTCTTATGCTTGGTGCTATCTTCATGGCAACCGACTATGTAACATCGCCGATGACTGGAAAGGGACAGATTCTCTACGGTATATTGATAGGAGTGTTGACAGTGATTATCCGTAACTGGGGCTCTTATCCAGAGGGTATGTCATTCGCCATCCTTATTATGAATTCGTTTACTCCGCTTATTAATGCATATATCAAACCGAAACGTTATGGTGAAGTAGTGAAGGAGGACAAGAAATGAAAAAGTTAGAATCATCAATAACTAACATGATAATCGCCCTTGTAGGCGTGGCTGTTATCATGGGCTTTATATTGGCTTACGTGAACACTGTTACGGCTGGTCCTATAGCTGTGCAAAACGAGAAGACTCTTTCCGACGGTATCAAAGCCGTGATGGGTGGCGTTGACCTTACTGTGGCAGAGGATGTTACCGTAACACAGAACATTGACGGAAAAGATGCTACTTTCGTTGTTCACAAAGCTGTCGACAAAAGCAACAACCCTCTCGGCGTGGCTATAGAGAGTACTACCGGTGGTTTCGGTGGCGACCTTAAGGTGCTTGTGGGCTTTGACCCCGAAGGCAACATTCTCGGTTACACTATTCTGCAACATTCAGAGACACCTGGTCTTGGGGCAAAGGCGGGAAATTGGTTCCAGGCCGACGGCAAGGGCTGTATCATAGGCAAGAATCCTGGTAAGGATAATCTCACCGTTTCAAAAGACGGTGGTGATGTTGATGCTATCACAGCCTCCACAATCACCAGTCGTGCTTTCTTAAAGGCTGTCAATCAGGCATACGGCGCATATAGCGGAACTGATGTCAATACAGGTGCGACACCTCAGAATGCGAAATAATCTAACTTAAATTTGAAGGATTATGAATTACATTAAAATATTAAATAACGGTATCATCAAGGAAAACCCGACCTTCGTGCTTCTCCTTGGTATGTGTCCTACACTGGCTACCACCACTTCTGCTATCAATGGTATGTCAATGGGACTTGCCACGATGTTCGTGCTTATTTGTTCTAACATCGTAATATCCTTGATAAAGAACCTTACTCCCGACAAGGTGCGCATACCTGTGTTCATCGTTGTCATCGCATCGTTTGTTACCATTCTTCAGATGCTCATGCAGGCTTTCGTGCCGGCTATCTACTCCACGCTTGGCTTGTTTATCCCTCTGATTGTGGTTAACTGTATCATACTTGGTCGTGCAGAGGCATTCGCCTGTGGTCATGGCCCTATAGAGAGCCTTTTTGATGGTCTTGGAATGGGCTTGGGCTTCACTATCGCTCTTACCATCCTCGGCGCTGTCCGTGAGATCCTTGGTGCGGGTTCTGTATTTGGTCTCACCCTGCTGCCAGAGACATGCAACATGCTGCTGTTCGTTCTCCCTCCGGGTGCGTTCATCACTTTGGGTTATCTTATCGCAATCGTAAACAGAATTAAGAAAGCTTGATTATGGAATATCTATTAATTTTTATTTCGGCTATTTTTGTGAACAACATCGTGTTGTCACAATTCTTAGGTATCTGCCCGTTCCTCGGAGTGTCACAGAAAGTGTCCACGTCTATGGGTATGGGTGCGGCTGTCGCTTTCGTAATGACGCTTGCGACAATCGTTACATGGCTCGTCCAGATGTACATTCTGAACCCATGCGGACTGCAATATCTCCAGACTATTACATTTATTCTTGTCATCGCTGCTCTTGTGCAGATGGTTGAAATTATCCTTAAGAAAGTGTCTCCAGCTCTTTATCAGGCTCTTGGTATTTTCTTGCCGTTGATTACAACCAACTGTGCCGTCCTCGGTGTTGCTATCTTAGTAATCCAGAAAGACTACTCTCTTCTGAAGAGCGTGGTTTACGCTTTCTCAACAGCTATCGGTTTCGCTCTTGCATTGGTAACCTTCGCAGGTATCCGTGAGCAGCTCGCTATGGTCAACGTACCGAAGGGCATGAAGGGAATGGCGATAGTACTTGTTACGGCAGGTTTACTGAGTTTGGCATTCATGGGATTCTCTGGCGTAGACGGTGGCTTGAAGACTGTATTCGGTCTTGACTAAAACTATAAGATTTCTATCAATATAGTCAACGTTGTGACCCAAAAGCTCACAACGTTGATTGTTTGAAGTGCATTAAATGATTTTCTAAGAATATAATACAGAACTTCAGGCAAAACTGCATTCAAGCAGGAATGAATTTTTAACTTTTAATTTTTAATTTTTAATTTGCGAGCAAAGCGAGCATTATGATGAAACAGACAATTTTGGTAACTGGTGGCACGGGGTTCATAGGCTCTCATACCACTGTGGAATTACAGCAGGCAGGTTACAAGGTAGTGATTGTTGACAACCTCTCCAATTCGAAGGTTGAGGTGGTTGACGGTATAGAGAAGATAACAGGTGTGCGCCCTGACTTTGAGCAGGTTGACTGTTGCGACCTCAAAGCAATGGAGAGTGTTTTCGCAAAGTATAAGGACATCAAGGGTATCATTCACTTCGCTGCAAGTAAGGCTGTTGGCGAGAGTGTAGAAAAACCTCTACTTTACTATCGCAATAACATCACCAGTTTGTTGAACATGTTGGAACTTATGCCAAAGTTCAACGTTAAGGGCATTATCTTCTCTTCCAGCTGTACTGTTTACGGTCAGCCTACGCCTGAGAACCTTCCTGTAACTGAGGAGGCCCCTATCCAGAAGGCGTTGAGTCCTTACGGTAACACAAAACAAATAAACGAGGAAATAATCTGCGATTTCATTCATAGCGGTGCACCTATCAAGTCAATTATTCTTAGGTATTTTAATCCTATCGGCGCTCATCCGTCTGCATATATAGGCGAGTTGCCTAATGGCGTACCGATGAATCTTATCCCGTTTGTTACTCAGACTGCAATCGGTATACGCAAGCAATTGAAGATCTTCGGTAATGACTATAACACGCCTGATGGTACCTGCATACGCGACTATATTTATGTGGTTGACCTCGCTAAGGCTCACGTAAAGGCAATGGAACGTGTACTTGATAATCCCGACACCGAAGCCGTTGAGTATTTTAATATCGGTACCGGCTCTGGCGTAAGTACTCTTGAGGTTGTTGAGGGTTTCGAGAAGGCTACTGGCGTGAAACTCAACTGGGAGTATGCTCCCCGTCGTGAGGGCGACATCGAGAAGGTTTGGGGTAATGTTGACAAGGCCAACAAGGTGCTCGGCTGGAAAGCAGAGAACAGTCTCGAGGATACATTGCGCTCGGCATGGAAATGGCAGTTGAAATTGAAAGAAGAAGGCATTATTGGAAATTAAAAATTAAAAATTAAAAATTAAAAATGCGTTCTTGCTTGTAAACTTGTTTGAGTCATTGTTTAAATACGAATAGACACAAATTGATTCTGTCTTCTTAAAATGACAAGTTTTAATATAGGAAACTTGTCATTTTGTAAGTTTTAAAAAGTTTAAAAACATTGGTCAAATTGCAAAATTATCTAAAAACATATTAACAAAATAGTAATATTATAAATATAAACATTACTTTTGTAAAAATGTTGGCATTTTCATACATATTAAGAGGGGATTGCCACGTTAAGATGTCTGTTTATCGGTATAAACAACCTTAAAACAGTTCTATAACTCTAAATCAATGAGTGGTGAAACACTATACAAAATGCGTGTAAACCCAATTGAAAGATATTAAAACCATAAAAACAGAAATCAAGTAGTGGTTAACGAGGCGATACTCCTAAAAAGAGTTACACCTTATTATATATAGTTTTTGTATTAATCTTATATAAGACTAACAACTCTAAAACAATTAAAAATAAAAAATGTTTATGTATTTACTAATCAAAAGAGCCTTATTGCTCTCTCTCATGTCCGTGATTTGTATTGTGGCATCCGCCCAGACAACAGTCACGGGTAATGTGAAGGATGCGAGCGGTGAGCCAATGATTGGCGTTACCGTGATGGTGGACGACAAGGTAGGTGCAATTACAGACTTTGACGGTAATTTCTCTATCAACGACGTTTCACATTCATCGAAACTGAAGATTTCCTACATCGGTTACAAGGACCAGACTGTTGCGGTTGGTAACAAGACCGTCTTCAACATCGTTCTTGAGGAGGACAACCAGTCACTCAACGAGGTGGTTGTAGTAGGTTACGGTACGATGAAGAAGACCGACCTTACTGGTTCGGTATCCTCTGTCAACACTGACCAGTTGAATGCTAAGGGTGCTCCTAACGTACTCGAGAACCTTCAGGGTTCTGTTCCGGGTGTGAGCATCACCAAGTCTTCTGGACGTACCAACGGTGGTTACGACATCGAGATTCGTGGTAAGTCATCTATCAACTCTGATGTAACGCCTATGTACGTTGTCGATGGTATTATCATGAGCGATATCGACTGGCTTAACCCGCAGGACATCGAGCGTATCGATGTATTGAAGGACGCTTCCTCAACCGCTATCTACGGTTCTCGTGCTACTGCAGGTGTCGTAATGGTAACTACCAAGAGTGGTACAACAGTTGACAAGAAAGCTTCCAAGCCTTCTATCTCTTACGATGGATACTATGGTATCTCTGAGGTAACACGTATGCCTGACTTTATGGACTCACAGGAATTTTACAACTATCGTTTCCTGCGTTTCACCACAAGCACTTACTCCAATTTGACAAGTGCAACTAATGGACAAAGTGTATTGGGAATGGCATCAACTTACTTCCCACAGATGGCTCTTTATAATAGTTCAACAGGAGAGTATCGTCTGAAGACCATGTTGGCTGATGGTGAATATGTTGATTGGCCAAGCCTTGTTACACAGAACGGTCACCAGCAGAACCACTACCTCGCTGTAAGTGGATCCTCCGACAAGCTCAACTACCACGTTGGTTTAGGTTATTCTTCAGAGAAGGGTATCTACACGGGTGATAATGAGGAGAAGTTCAACTTCAAGGGCAGTCTTGATGCACAAATCAACAAGTATATAAGTGCAGGTTTCAGCGTCAACCTTGCTAAGATAGGCAATACTTACGGTTACGATGATGCCATAAAATATGCTTATCGTATGAACTCTTTCATGCAGCCTTACGATGAGGACGGAAACCTCTGGGATATGCCTGGTGGTTATGAGGCTATGGGATCATCTTCCGATTATCAGTTCTCATCTCAAAAGAACCCGTTGCTGTATCTCCAGGATTATAAGGAGAGCAGAGACACATACCGTGCCATTTCAAACATCTACCTGCAGATCAATCCTTATAAGGGTGTAACTTTCAAGACAACCTTCTCACCTAACTACAGCTACTATCGTGACGGTACATACAGAGGCTATTACGATGAGGAAGAGGATATGGCAAAGAAGAATACTCAGATGAGTTTCAACTACAAGTGGGATAACGTCCTCACTTGGGACCAGATGTTCGGTGAGGATCACCACATCAACTTGATGGGCCTCTATTCTGTTGAGTATGGCAAGACTGAGACTCAGAAACTTTATTATACCGACGTGCTTGATGGTACTTACTGGTGGAACATGAGTACTGGTGAATATGTTGCCGGTTCCAACTCTACCAACTCTTACAGTGAGAGCAGCTTGATGTCATGGGCTCTCCGTGGTAACTACACATTCAAAGGCAGGTATATGATTACGGCTACTATCCGTTGGGATGGTTCCTCAAAGTTCACGAAAGATTACCGTTGGGGCTCTTTCCCATCAGTGGCTTTGGCTTGGCGTCTGTCTGAGGAGCCTTTCATGGCAAAGACAAAGAAATGGTTGTCAAATGCTAAGATTCGTCTCTCTTACGGTGTAACTGGTAACAACGCCGGTATCGGCAACTACGACACGCAGCAGACTGTATCCAGTGCAATTTACTATCCATTCGGTTCTACTTACTACACAGGTTTCTATCCAAGCGGCGTTGTTGACGCTGAATTGCAGTGGGAGAAATCTCATGAGTACAATGCAGGTATCGACTTCGGTTTCTTCAACGAGCGTATCCGTGGTAGTGTTGACTGGTATCAGAAGACCTCTACCGACCTTCTCTATAGCGTGCAACTCCCGCTTGAGTCTGGCGGCGGTTCAGTAACTACCAACATCGGTTCTGTACGCAATACTGGTGTTGAGGTTTCTTTGACAACAGAGAACATCGCTACAAAAGACTGGCACTGGACAACTACCTTTACCTTTGCTCACAACAAGAATACTGTACGTGAGGTGAACGGTACTGGTAACTACTACAGCGGCAGTGCTACAGGCAACCTTATCATCGGTTATGCTTACAACAATATTTACGATTATGAGTGGAATGGTATCGTAAGCGACAAGATGATGACTGTTCCTGACAACGATATCGCAAAGAGTATGGGCTTCACTCCTGGTTCACAAGTTAAGTCATACGAATACTACAACAAGTGCTACGGCTGGATAGAAGGTGATCCTATTATCGTTGACCGCAACGGTGATGGAAAGTTCACTGATGATGATAAGAAAATCTATAATTCCGACCCTGTATGGACTGGTAGTATTACATCAACCCTCACATGGAAGGATTGGGATTTCTCATTCTCTATCTACGCTAAGCAGCATTACACTGTTACATCCGCTACTTTGGGTGAGTATTACAGAATGGATGACCGTGGCCGTATGCACATGAATATGGACTACTATATCCCTGCTGGTACGCTTATCGACTGCGATGGTGTAAATGCTGATGGTACATATATCAATCCTGTTTATCAGGAGACCACTCACTACGGAAGTTTCCCATTCCCAAGTGTGGATGTTGCTAACCAATCTGTAGTTTCATCTTATTGGACTGATGTAACGTCAACTTATACAGATGCTTCTTACTGGAAGGTAAAGAACATCACTCTTGGCTATACATTCCCAAGCAAGTGGATGAAGCATATCGGCTGCAACAAGTTCCGTATCTATTGCACGGTTACCAACCCGATCGTATTCACCAAGTATAAGGGCTTCGACCCAGAGTGGGGTGGTGCATCGATGAAGAATGATGGTCCGAGCACTATTACATGGCAGTTCGGTGCAAACATAAAATTCTAACATAACGCATTTACGACAATGAAAAAAAGTATATTATATTCAGTGTTAATGGCGGTGGTTGCAGTGCTGTCTATGTCAAGCTGCTCTGACTTCCTCGACGCCAAGAACAAGTCTAATATCAGTGCTGACAGTTATTTCAATACTGAGGACGGACTTCAGGCACTACGCATCGCGGCTTACGATGAGTTTACGTCCATAGTTCCGCAGACTGATATTTACGAGTGTGGAACCGACCTCTATATGAATGTACGTAGTAAGGAAGAAAGTGTTTTCACTTTATACACTATGACTCCTGAGACAAGCGATGTTTCGAGTTTCTACTCAAACGCCTATGATCTTATCAACCATGCAAACTGCTGCATAAAATATGGCGAGAACAATGCCCAGATAACGGCTGAGGCTATCTTCATGCGCTGCTATGGTTACTATCTGCTCACTCAGATGTTCGGCGCCGTTCCTTACGTAACGTGGTATATCGAGGATGCGAACAGGGAATATCCTCGTACTCCGCTTGAAGAGATTTATCCGGCTCTTATAGAAGATTTGGAAGGTATCATGAACGACAGCAGCCTGCCTGCTAATTCAATAACTTCCTACGGCAACAGCGGTTATATCAGCCAGAGGGCTGTCAAGGCTCTTTTGGCAAGGGTTTGCCTCGCTGCCGGCTGGGATCTCGGCACTACGCTTACAGATGCTGCATCAGGTGGCTATACTACGACCTCTACAGAGTATTTCACAAAAGCAGCCCAGTATGCCGTTGCCGCAATCGACGGCCAGGAGCTCACCATGTCTTTTGAGGACAAGTGGTCTGCATTGAATCAGGATAATGATGAGGAAATATTCTCTATCCAGTACGACCGTGCCAACTATCCTGGTGATGAATCAAGCGGCGGACACAGCTTGGAGAACAGCTATGGTGGTTACATGGGCGACCAGACAGTAACTGGTCTGAAGCAGGTAGGTTCTAACTTGGCTTTGTCTGACAAGGCTGTATATCTCTGGGATGAGGGTGATGAGCGTTGGGACGGCTCTTTCATGAACACCATCTACAACTATGACGGTGAGAACTGGGGGACAACCGGTTATTTCGCTTATTACAATGTAGCTGACAAGAGCAAGTTGCCTATTGCCTTGAGATTCTTCCCATGGTACGAATCACAAGATGATGCTGAGGCTGAATTGGAGGCTCACAAGGCACAGTACATTCAGGGTGATAATGTTGTCGTACCGCAGGCATTTATCTTAGGTTCCACAACAGTAAAATATACGTTTGATGAAACTACTGGTGCTGTTGCTTCAAAGGATGCCACACAGAATTATGATTATTGGACTACTATGCAATATTTCCCGACAGTACTGAAGAAGTATGATGACGCAGAAACATCACAGACCACGAGTAAGAGTAATGACTATCGTGACGTTGTTGTATTCCACGTTAGTGAGATGTACTTGGTAGCAGCTGAGGCATACCTTATGGCAGGTGAAAAAGCTAATGCACTCACTTATTTGAATAAAGTCCGTGCACGTGCTGGTGCTCCAAGCATTGGTGATTTTACTTCATACGAGAGCCAGTTTGTGAACTACACTCCACCATCTACTTTCGGAACTTTCAAGGATATAGATGTTATTCTTGATGAATCAGCTCGTGAGATGTTTGGAGAGCGTGTAAGATGGATGGACTTGCGCCGTACCCGTCAGCTTGTAAGATACAACGTCGCTTTCAACAGCAATATCAGTTCTATCTCTGATATGAGCAATATGGCAGGTGAGGTTAAATGGTATCGTCCTATACCAGCTTCCGAGATTAGCGGTAATGACAGTATGACTGATGCAGACCAGAATCCGGGCTATTGATACTAAGTGATTTCTAAAATAACATACTAAAATAATAGAAAAGATGAAAAAGATAATATATTTTATGATGGCGTTTGTGGCGCTTGGTTTCACTGCTGTATCATGTAATGACGATGACGACGATGTAACGTTCTCTACAACTCCTGAGATAGCTGCTGCAGGAACGTATGTAGGAACTTACTCCAAAGTATTGGATGGCGATACAGATACTACATACGCTGCCGGAACAGTGGTTATCACTGCTGGCGAGGCATATCAGGCTTATGTCGCTTTCGATGCAGGTGATTTATATAGTGGTTCATCAATTGCAAATATCGCACATGCCAACGACGGATTCGTTTTCGAGAATGTTTCCACAAACAATGGTATGGGCATTGCATTCAGTGGACGTATATATGGTGATGGTAGTATAATAAGCGCGTTCAGCACTTCTGAAAAAGTTGGACGAAATAATTATACTTACAATTACGTCTTTACAGGTGTAAAACAATAATCAATGTATAAGAGGGTACAGATTTACCTGAATCCTCTTACATTCTTAATATTGTAAATGAAAATGCCCCATAGAAGTTGATTGCAAACTTCTGTGGGGCATTGCTTCGCAAAATAAAAAAGCAATTTTGCTTGAGAAGCAATGCCTGCGGCAAAATAAAAAAGAAAAAATAAAAAAGAAAAGATAAAAAATAAAAATAAGTTCATTTATCGGAAATTATTTGTACTTTTGGAAAAAATTCAGAATGAATATTATAATAGCCCCAAATGGCAACCTCTCAAGCAAAAATGAACTTTATCTTCGATGAAGTTTCTCACGCTCGGCATAGTCCAAACAAGTTTGGCTCTGCTCTTGCTTAATCGAAACTTTTAACTTTTAACTT
>JAJPYV010000313.1 GCA_021204735.1 Prevotella sp. | reverse complement strand
TGTTTTATTAAGATACAAATGAATTAAAATATCATATAAATGAGCAATCTTTTTTATTCTTTTCCTGTCTCTACAATTAGAGATAAACACATCGATCCTTTTCACAACATTGTAATATACTTGGTCGTCAATGGCATCTACAATATAAAACCTATCGTCTGTATCAATCCGTTGCTTAAGTTTAATTCTATCATTCAAATCTCCTTTTAATATAGAATATCCTCTTTTATGCTCTTTATAAGAAGGACATATAATCAGTAAGCTATTACTGTCATAAGCATCGATGATACGCCTTAAACAGTGATAATAGTTCTCATTATTATTGTTTAAATTGCTATATAAAAATAGACCGGCTTCAGATTTATTATACAACTCAATTTCATTACCCATTTCCAAAGCCTTACGTATACTTAAGATTTCTTCTCCCAATAAAGGGTTCTCTTTATCCCATCGCCATGGATAATCGAGTATTTTGAACTGCTTGAAGCACATAAGATTTCTCTCGAAATCTATCAATGGCTTATTCTCAAATGTAAAAATTCCCTGTAATGGGTCGCCAAATAAATGTAGAGGGAGATTACCTGACAATTTCGTAATCATATCGTGTTGATCAATTGTACAATCTTGATATTCATCTACAAAAACTCCGTTATATGTAGCTCTTATTATAAATTGTATTACATCCGTTGTAATAATCTGGCTACATTTTTCAATTGCCTTATCAAAATAAGATTCATCATCTTCATTTGGTAGTGCAGATGGGCCTAAAAAACCAAGAACATATTGTTGTGCAAAGCCTGTTATAGTTTCCAAATTATATTTGTTTGATGGGACATTCCTTTCACTTAGTTTCTTTCGTAAAGAAGCTATACCTGCATGTGTATGCGTTAAAATCAATTGGCATGAATTGTTTGGGCAAAGTAGTAAACAATCTGCTATAGCAGTAGTTTTGCCATGACCTGCAGGTGCAATCATAATACTTCGATTGCATGTTAGGAACTCTTGATATTGTTCTATTTGATAATCTCGCACCATTGAAGTAATGAAATAACGTTTGATTTAATCCTTTTTTCATTAGCAATATCATCGTAGTATTTAGTAAAAATAGAACCAAGAAATTCTCCTCCTGGAATATGTTTAAACCATCTCTCACTTAATGAGGATTTAGTAATCATGCATCTTATCTCATTTTGTGTTCGCTCGTCAGACGCATTTGTAATCTGTTTTAAAACACTTCCTGAGAAAGGGATATCATTAGGAAAATCTATTTTATTATTCACTATATCTAGTATACCTCTCCAAGGGAGATCTTCTATTATTTGACGCTCAAGGCAATAGCCTTTATCACATAAAAAGAGGCTTATTCCAATGGCATTAGCCTCTGCCTGATATTTACTAAGTTCCTTAGTCGTGTCATCATCTGCAAATACACACGTGTCATAGCCTAGATATTTAAATTTATGCGCATACGTATACATTGTATTACCGCCAGTGGTACAAACTAACACCACGCCGTTTGCTGATAGCGTTGTGTGATATTTTTCTATTAATAGGTTATCAATAGCACGAATAAAACCCATTTCAGTTTTACCCTCGCAGCATATAATTTTTTTTGCAAAGAAAGCTTGTGGATTGGAGCGCCTACATGCATCTATTTCATTGTCTGGGCGTTTCATTGTAATTGCACCTTTGTTAATTATAAACAAGTTATTCCATTTTACTTCTAAGATTACATGAGCTGAATGAGTTGTAATAAAAACCTGACCAGTTTTAGTCATTTCTAGAAATCTGCTCAAAGTAATAATCCTATCAGGTTCTAATCCTTGCTCTAACTCATCGACCAGCACTATACCACCTTTTTTTGTCAACTCAGATTGTATGGCGATAGACATCAACCTCTTATTCCCTTTGCCATGAAGACGGTATGGAAGTTCGCTATTAAATAGAGCAATACTATTACCTGTGTAAGAATTCTCTTTAATATCAATTTGAGCATAAAGTTTATCTATATCCAGTCCCAGTTCATTAGCTTTTATTGTAAGATTATCCAAAGAAATATTAAGAGGTTTAAACAATCCCTCATCAACTGTAACATTACGAATAAAATCCGATTTAACTCTTTCGATGGTTGTATCGTTTCCTAATGCGGATTTCGTTAGTGAATAAAGAGGTGACTGCCTATTATAAGCAAATTGGTTGTCTGTATAATCTGCAATAAAATTAACAGCCAATAATGCTCTGTCATTGCTTGATATATGTTTATCTTCAAGATCTGAATCAGTTCGGCTCCTTACAACCCAGTGAGGTTCCAGAGATTCATCAACAGTTAATTTTAGTATAATAAACAATTCTTCTTGTTTACAACTTTCATTTAAACCGTTTTGAACAAATAATCCGTACTTTGTATCTTTCAATAACTCCATCGGCAGTTCCTTAATATTAAGCTCAATTTCAATAGGACGTGACAAATCTTGATTGTGAAAATCAAAATCACTGAATGACATATTCCATGATGGAGATAATGCAGCATAAATCGCAGATAAGATAGTGCTCTTCCCTGAATCTCCACGACCTATCAGAACAATGAACTTCTCATCTCCAAAATCTTGACTCAATTCATCAATACCTCGAAAATTCCTAATTATTATTTTTGATATGTGACTCATTCTATTTATGTTCTATAAATAATTTATTAATAATTGATTTTGGTTGTATATCATATATTTATTGTATTCTTAATAACTACTTAAAATGATAATATCAACTATCAAACGCTACCCATACAACTAAATAAGATTTTGAATCATTAATTCGCTCATATTGCCATAAATTCTCTATACAAATTAATTCTTGGACATATTAAAAGCCAAGAAGATTTTTCATACAATCCAAACTTTACATATACGTGCAATATTACTAATTTTATTTCATAAAAACTATATCAAAATAAACAAATTGAGTTTTTTATGAGATTAAGGAAACAGCAAAAAATAACACATGTTTATAATTGAAATTCCGGTACTTTACATAGGAATGTAAAAAACTACTGTCATAGTGCCATCATGACAGTAGCTCTAATAGACCTCACAATCTTCTTACAAAAAGGTTAGAGTATGACTTACTATTTCAAATTACTCGGGACAGGAACTAAATCATCATTATGAACTTCAAACTCAATTTCCCTGTGATTACAACCACTACACAATGGGGTTATATACCAATTTCTATCCATATTATTAACCTTTTGCACGTGGGCACCATCAAAATTGCTCTTCTTAAATTTTTCACGGCAAGCAGGACATGTATAGTAAATATCATCCTTAAGTTTTGTCCCACTTTGAACCTCCCAATATTGCAACCATGAGTTATATGGCGAAGGAGCCTTTCCCGAGACCTTACTTGAGCCTTTTACATTCTTTACTCTCATAAATAAAAAATTTAAATTAAACATTTTATTAACTCCCTTTTATACGGAGATTGAAGCTCCGCCATCTTGATCTCAGAAAGATAGGTTTAAACTGCCGTTTTATTCAAAGACTGAATTTTAAGCAAAACGGCATGCCGATGGCACTATTTTAATACTTGTAAGTAAGTTCGACATACAGCTTTTTTCAATAAAAGACTTATTCTTATCAATAAGAAATCCATAGGAACATTTATAGTTAACAACATTAATTAGTTTTTTTGATGCTGTTTGTTTGTACAACTCTTCAACGTCAATATCTTCAGGATATTAATATGTTTACGTATCATTGGAATGGGAAGTTCTCTTAGTTAATTATGCTTATAATGTAAACCCCATATAAATACTTATTTTCAAGTTACATTCCGCTGTTTTTTAATTTCCTAATGAATTGCTGCACAATCTCAACGACAAGTGTTTCTCTTGTAACAACCAAGGTCAATATATAGATACTGAAAAACATAAAGGCGGTAATTATCAATGTTGCAAAGTTGTCGAATTTCAACTGCACCACCCAATAAGATACTGCTGTGGCAGTTACCAAGCCTAAGGCAATCTTCCAATAGGAGATAGTGCGGAAATGCTTTGCCGCGGTATGGCGCAGGGCGTAGTATTGAACTACCAGTACGACAAACTCGGCTACTAAAGTTCCTATTGCGGCACCTGATGAAGCCATGAGTGGAATTAAGAGGGCATTTAAAATGACATTGACAACCGCCCCCGCAATCTCAGAATAAAGTACCACTTTTTCACGGCCTAATGGCACCAATATTTGTATTCCCAATATGTTTGTTAAGCCAATCAATAGCAGTGTAGGCATGATAATTTTCATAGGTATTATGGCTCCGGTATAAGCAGTACCAGCCAGAAAATATATGCCTTGTCTTGCAAACAGGATGAAATAGATTAGTAAAGGAATGGATAGTATGAATACGAAATTTAGGGCTTTCCTCGTGATGCGGTTGAAATCATCCATCATACCTTTATGGACATAGTAGGATGCCCTTGGCAGTAGTACAACTCCCAATGAAGTGATGATGCTGACCAAGATACATTTTACCTTTATTGCGGCATTATAATAACCGACATCCGCATCTGTCGTCATAAATCCCAGCATCACAGTGTCTAAGTGCGTGTATATGGTTGTTGCACAAGTCATGGCAAAAAAAATGCCGACAGGTTTTAGGTGTCGTGTAATATGGTAATTGCCTACCGGCATAAGGTCTATATACTTATATGCATTGATGAAATTAAGTATGTTGGAAGCTGATGCAGCAAATATTGTGATGCCGCCATAAATTATATAATCCTCCTGCTTGTGGATAAGGAAGAACATGGCTATAAGAGCGATGAATTTGAAAAAAACAGAACGGACAGTAATATAAGTGTATAGTTCCAATGCCTTATACAACCACTCCATACCAATAGATGTCAGAATGATAGTGAAGCTAACGGTGATATATAAAATGCGCTCTTGTCTGAGTTGAGGAACAAATATTAAAACAACAAACAATACTATATATGAAACAGCATCCATTACCAAGTTGATAATCAGCAACTCGTGCGCAGTCCTCGTCAATTCCTCACGATTATCACGGACTTTGGCACAAGCCCTAATGCCGTATGTGGGGATACCGAGTTGTGCCACCATGGAGAAATATGAGATTAAGGATGTAGCGAAAGCCACCTTGCCTGTACCTATCGGGAGGAGTATTCTCGATACATACGGGAAAGTAATAAGGGGGAATATAAATGTTGACATCGTCAAGATGCCGTTCATTATGAAGTTAAGTTTGAGAGAACGTTGCTTTTGCATCGCCATATTCATGATGATTCACATTTATCTATAATAGGAAAATAGTATATCTATTCTTCTAAGGGGAGCCGAATTAGGCAACCTCACTATAATAGATAGAGATATGTATTACTTTAAAATTGTTATTATTAGGTCGTTATCAGAGGCTTGGTGTCGATTCTTTAGCTATAGAAGATGGTGCAATAATCTAAAGCTATAGCAAACAACGAAGTAAGGGTAAATGAAAAGATTGTCGTAATAAATAAGGCAAATAAGGATGTTGAAAAGCTGATGACTATCCACTAATTGGTCGCCCATTTTAAACCTTGAATAAAACTATATATAAATCGCTGTAATGTAGAAACTACCTACAGCTAAAAGTATAGTTTTCCCCCTACTAAGTCCGTTATTATCTCTTGATGCGCTAAAAAATGAAGCGATAGATTCATCATAATCCAGTTCATAACCAAAAAGATGCGACTTTTGGAAGCTTTAAGTGCAGCTGAATGATTACAACAAATGCATTACCACAATCGTGATAATGGAGCATCCTTTTAAGAAATCCATAAATTCATATCTCTTAAGAGCCATTCCTTTCATCGTCCACCTGTAAGTAATGAAGCGCATATAGGGAAATAATTCTTGAGTATTTTATACAATCCCAAGCAAATCAGAATGGTTAGAGCTGGAATGAAGAAATAAAACATGATGAGTAAATATGGTGAGCCGTTGCGTATAGGTTCAAATAAGATATCAGCCACATCATGCATTATTAATGTATGCAGTGCAAATATGAAGAAACTCGATCCGCTAAGGAACTGATTTACTTTAATTAGTCCTTTATCTAATAAAGATATCGTGATAATGATTGCTGAAATTATACCCAGCAAAATGCCGATTTCATGGATATAACTGTTGTAAAACTGCTCTTTAGTTATAGTGTCAGCAGCTATGGCCATAGTATACAACAAAGGGAGGAATGACAACTTACGGAACAAGATGGTGAAATCCAATTGTTGAATACTATAATAGGCTCCCCACGAAAAGAAGAAAAAAGCAGTGAGCAATTGATGTGAATATCCTAAATGATAAGGAACAATGAAATACCATGCCAACCCCAGAATGACGGGAAAGAGAAAACTTATTTTCTTGATAAGATAATACAGCATGGGTGAACAAATGATAACAATCATCAAATCTCGTACATACCACAAGGGCCTATCGATAGGAGAAATATTATAATTGATGATTCCTGTAAAGTCAACTATCGGTCGGACGAACATCCCATGGCTACTGTCCCAAAAAGTGTAGGCTATGGCGGATAACGAGAGATCGATGCTTGTCTTTCCCGCTGTTGGGAAGAATCTTGATAAGCAAGGAAGTAACCTAAAGCCCACCCAGACGATAGCAATTATGTTCCATATAATATAAGGGAGGAGTAAAGTTCGTACACGCCTTTTTAGTTTCTTTTTATATGCCTTGATACCCCAACTTGTATGATAAAAAAACAAAAATCCTGAAAAGAAAAAGAATAATGGTACGCCGATAGATGGAAGTACTTCGCTAAAAAGAGAAATGATAGTATGATACCACTCAGGATTCCCCCCCCCACCATAGGTAACGCCATGCATGTAGAATCCGTTTGAGATATCGAAATGTATCAACACAATGCCCACGATAAGCGGGAATCGTAGACAACTGATAGTTTTGGATAATATATTATCTTCCATAAATAGATGTTTTTTGTGTTGAATAATATAAGGGACTCTATCCCAGTATAAGAGTCTAATAATCTTATTCCCATCAAAGAAAGACTGCTTTGTAACGGATTATTTATATGGGATGTGAATACAGAGATGATTATTAAAAAAATAGGCAAAGTAGTATATCATTGCCTATTATTTTAGGTAACATATTAATGTATTACAAGTCAAAAATCTCTTGAACAAATAAAATATTATATCAAATATAAATACAATGTAGCTATTCCTCTCACCTCATCATTAGGATGTTATAATGATAGTTTGTGCTTTCCCT
This sequence comes from Prevotella sp., assembly GCA_021204735.1. Classification (GTDB taxonomy): domain Bacteria; phylum Bacteroidota; class Bacteroidia; order Bacteroidales; family Bacteroidaceae; genus Prevotella. Next base: position 5,869 of record JAJPYV010000313.1, on the reverse strand, counting down.
ATTTTCAGTTTGTACAAATAAACGAGTAGGCAGTATAACAAAAACATTTTTTTTATTGTGTTAAATGTTAAGAATAAGCTCCCAAATTTATCTCCGAAGAATGAGTACGTTATTACATAAGCAAGAATTAAATAAATAATTAGTCCCATATTTATAGGACACAAACTTGGTGATTTACGTGCATATCGATATATAATCTGAGATAAAACTCCCAATGCTATAGGGATAAAGATAACTCCAAGAAGACCAAAATCTTTGAAATAGGAGTAGAAGGCTGTTTGGACATTACCTGTATTATAACCTGCAGCATTTACGCTAATATCCCCAACATGATAATGAGTCCATCGCGTGATATTGAACCAACCTGCAAATTTTTGAATGATTGGATAAAAAGTTTCTTCTCCAAAGATTCGAGATTGGGTAAACGATGTATTAAGACGATAATCTAAGTTGTATATTTGCGCTCCTATATAATTAGAAAGATATCTTCCAATATTTTGGGCGGCAATTTTACCTACCCATGTGGTAGAAATCGTAAATACTGTAACAATTAAACACAATCCCAAGGTTATAGAATATATTCTTTTAAGTGGAATACTCTTTTTCCATTCGAATTTCCTTTGATATAATATAATAAAAGCAAAAAGGAATGCCAATAATATTTGAATGGCGCCACCTCTTCCACCGGAAGACATTCCACCTATAATTGCAACTATATAATTAATTACAAGCAAAAGAAAATTATTCCCTTTTGTTTGTTTCGATAGTAACTGCTGGGCAAGAATACACGCACATATAAATCCAAAAACTCCACATACATCAACCCCTAATGTCAACCACCAAGGGAACGTAATTGCATCCTCTGTTGTGAATTTAATAGTGTTATTATAATATAATAAAGATTTACTAATATCATGTTCAACGCCATGAGCCATTGCAAATCTCATAATATATCTGAGTTTCAACACATAACAAACCACTTGAAGTATAAGTAAAAAGATATATTTGCTGTCCTTAATTCTATAATTACTGACAATGTTACAGTTCCAACCAAGGTTTTTTAGCTTAATGTTGTCACCTATAAATGCACCCAAACAAAAAAACACATTTCCAAACAGTATTACCGAGAATGTGTTTAAATGTAATTCGAATGACCACGTTTTGGAGTTGAGCAGCGCGATAAAGCACATTAGGATGAACGGCGTGATAAAGAGTACTGGTGGTGAACACAACTCTTTATGAAACATATTATATGTGTATAATAAGAGTACACTTAAAATAACTATCAAAGCTACCAACAACATACTTCACTTCTATTATAGACTACTTAAAAAATTTTTATCTGCCATACTAACGTTATCATGTTCACTTTCGACAAGATAACCAGCAGTTGTTGCTTCTTTGTAATCTTGGTTAAATCAACGTTTGAAATAGCGTTTTTGTATGGTTCTCTCTTTACCAATTCCTTTAATTCTTTTTTTAGCAAGTTGGCATCTTTGTCATTGTGTTCATTGACAAAATATAGCCTAATGGCTTCTTCCAGTCTTCTTAACACACATGCACAAAAAGCTTTCTTGTATACATCAGCGTTTCTTTGTTTGTCAAAAAACTCTTTCCAACTATTGAAAATGGCATCGTTTATCTCAATGACATTAGGCCTATATGTGTGTGTAATTGAACTTGTAATAACCCTATAGTTGTATACTGGTTTTTTAATGTATGAAATCTTGCTTGCCGATGATAGGATGTAGGCAGTATAGAGTATATCATCGAATATCCCCTTCACTCTTATGTCAAAGTAAATGTTGTTTTGTTTCAATAATGAACGTTTTACTAATTTATTCCAAGGCCCTCCATATCCAAAAGCAGGGCCGGAAGGAGCCGGCATGGGGCAATATGTGCGGTAGATATCGGCTTTTATTAATTCCCTTATGAATCCTCTGTCATCGGTAATAAATTCTTTGGCATAGAAATCAGTATATCGATTCAACTCGCCTGAAATTTGATATACGTCACCTATTACAACATCCGATTCAGTCCTAATGGCAGAATTGTATAACACTTCACAAGCATTAAATTCCATCCAATCATCAGAATCAACAAAGATCACGTATGCCCCCTTAGCAATTTTTAGCCCATCGTTTCGAGCCGCACTAACTCCTCCGTTCTGTTTGTGGATTACGTGAATCCTGCTATCTGTCAAAGCATAGCCGTCACACATCTTAGGACAATTATCCGGGCTGCCATCATCTACAAGGATTATCTCTATATCTTTAAATGTCTGATTCCTTAAAGAATCGACACACTTGTCCAAATAATCCTCAACTTTATATACAGGTACGATTATACTAACTATAGGCATGATTTAATTCTGTTTTATCTTGAAGATTATAATGCTCCTTCTTCCATTACAATATGTAGAATCTACTGACAGCAGTTTATGGACTTTAGAAATGGAAGGATGGAGGTCGCATCTTTTCTCTCCACGCAATCTATAATCATGATACATAGATGCCATCTCATGAACATGTGAATCTGATAGATGAAAAGAATAGATTTTCTGAAGACTATTCTTCAACGGATATGTATCAGTAATGAACATTTCACCCGTATCATTTGCAAGGCTGGGGTGGCCGTCCGAACTCAGTTCAGCTATTTCCAAGTAGTGTTTTTCACCTGTGCAGATATCAAATACACAATAATACTCTTGCCCATTCTCTTTACGGCAGGTAACCATTATCCTTTCATTATCTATCCAGCAATAATGGGAGCATCTGTCTCGCTTTTCCAATGGCTTTAAAGATTCACCATGTATGTCGGAAACATACAATACAGTTTTCCAACCTTTCTGGCCGGGTTTAACGTATATATGAAAAAAAATGAAATGTTCCCCATCGGGTGAAACGCATATATGATTGACATAGTGCACATAGTCTACCCAGTCATCGACAGCTTCAGCCAACATATTAAGTGAATAGAGTAATCTCTTTTGTCGTGTCGGAATATCAACTAAAAAGATACCATCATTGTCTGATGCATTTTCACGAACAGTCGTATCGTGAAAATAGTTGTAACCATAACCGGGGCGTAGACGCTGAAGACAAGAGAAGTTCAAAGTCAACCCATATCGGAAATCAGGAGTAGAATCATATAAAGGCCAGTTTATTACATCACTCTGAACGTTTTCTGAGGTATTATAAATACGAGCGCAATATCCTCTTTCTTGCACGTCATTAAATATAATATGATCGTCGTCCAACCAACGTAATCTACTCCCTTGCTGCCAGCACCATGCCTGTGTATTGGCTACTTTCACAAAACAACCGGTGTCGAGTTGGTAATAACCTATCTCACATTTGGTACTCTTATTATCTATGGTGTCAAGTGGAAGTCTATGACACAAGAAGCGGTTACCATCCCGGTTCATGTAATCTATGTCGTAATAGCCTCGGAATACATGGTAGTTCTCTTCCGCCAATATGGAATGTACGTCCAAGTAATCTTTTTGATATTCAAATCTCTGGATGCAACCTAATGCGAAATTAACAGAGCATCCGATATGGAACGCATGCCCTTTTAGATTCGACAAACGATTCTCCCCGAATATGGACTTCAATGATTTCTTTAAACTCATCTATGACCCGCTTTATTGTTGGCAATACTAAAGTAAACAGGCAAATTTTCTCTTAACGTTTCTTGCCTTCAACGATGTTTCTAAACTTTTACGTGCGGTATATGACCTAAAAGACGCAAGTATAAGGAATGGGGCTAGAATGGAGCGTTTCTTCATGAGATTCAAGCCCTTTTGATACATTTTATAGTATCTGCTTTCAATCGCCAGCTTCTTGGCATTTCCAGAATTATGCTCAATAAGGTAATTCTTCATTTTATCATACGTGAAACTGTCCAAACCATTTCTTTTACACCTTTCTTTATATAATTGACGTATATAACTTTCATTCAAAACCTGAATGAATCGTCTGCTGGCAGTTATGCTGTTTTTGTGCCTTCGGAAATAAAAGAGATACTCATTCATGATACCCATTTTATATCCCGATGTGAGCATACGCAACCATAAATCATAATCTTGGCATGTAGAGAATAATCTGTATCCGTTTAATTTTCTAATGATTTCAGCCTTCATTAGTACCGTAGGATGGATTATCACATTATGGATAGGCAATATCTCTCTTATAAACTGTAGCGATTCAGGAAGCGGTGGAATACTACCCATAATGGCGTTGGCATCATCAATCTTTTCTGCTAAACAACTGACCAAATCCAAATCCTTACTTTCAATGTACGCTAACTCGTGGGCTAATCGCTCAGGTTTGGAAATGTCATCGGCATCCATCCGTGCAATGTATTTCCCTCTCGCAATCTCAATCCCCCGATTTAAGCTGGCTGCTAATCCTATATTATTATCATTTATGATGAGATATATCCGTTCGTCTTGTTTTAAGACAGTCTGAAGAAATTGCTTCATATTATCATAACCGGGATTATCGAGAACGACAATAAGCTCAATCTCTGTAAAGGTTTGATTTAAAATGGATTTAATAGCTTGATCAACGAATCCAATCGGTTCATTATAAACACTCATAATGACGCTGATAACTGAATCTCCCATGACTAAGTAGTAGCTTATTTATATAACTATGATATAGGAATAATATGCAATTACCTGCTCTCCAATAAAACAGTAACTTCAGTTACTGATTCGTGACCAACTTTTCCTTATTAATGTAATAATCCTGCATAAACTTTGCCGATGCAGCTATGTCATATCCGGCTTTAATAATATACTCCTGCATGTTAGTATGGCAAAGAGGATTATTTGCGAGTTCTATGCATTTATCAGCCCAAGCATTAATATTTTCTGTACCAATGGGGAGTCTGGCATATAATGGCGTCACATTCGTGTCTTCTGAGACTCTATCCGAACATACAACGGGAATCCCTGCTGCTTGCGCCTCTATAGCGACTATACCTAATCCTTCAAAAAGAGAGGGGAATGCGAAAACGTCCATTGCTTGATATAGTCTATGCATGTCTCTACGATTTTTTAGCATAATAACACAATCAGATAACCCTTTGTGTCCAATATATGATTTGACTTCACCCAAAGAAGGCCCATCTCCAATCAATAAAAGTACCGCATCCTTTTGCTTACTTTTAATCTCTACAAAAACATCAACTAAATATTTATGATTCTTTTGTGGGTGAAATCTCCCTGTATGGCCGACAATGAAATGATTAGTTATCCCTAATTCTTTTCGTACTTCATTTCTTATAGCTTTATTGGCAATGAATTTTTGACTATCAATCGCATTTTTCAGAACATGGAAATTCTTCTTATGAAATAGGTATTTGCCTGCTTCATCGGAACAAGCGAAAAGGTCTGTAGCATAGATTGTGTAAAGCTTTTGCATAATATACTTCACGCATCTTTTATAATCATTTGTCATTGAATTGTTGTGAGAATGAGCTATCCTTACTTTGATGCCATGATTTTTAGCTGCTTTAAGACAAAGAAAACCTATTGAATATGTGTGAACATGAATAATCTTATACTCTGAATGTTTTGAGAAGAAAGAATTTAATTGCCGTATAAATTTAAAGATATTGAAATCTTCTCTTACACTTGTTCGATATATATGGCCTCCTGATTGTTCAATCTCATCATCATAGAATTGGTGCTCTTTATATTCTACTAAAAAGTCAAATTGAACTTTAGTACGGTCTATATTTCGGTATATATTCATTAATAGAGATTGCGTTCCTCCAGCTTCCATGCGTTGGAGTATATGTAGAACCCTAATAGGTCTATTCATAATATTTGTATATTAATATGTGTTCGATACAAGAT